>NZ_BAABRI010000005.1:0-243943 GCF_040362925.1 Haloferula sargassicola | reverse complement strand
AGGTTGGGGCGTATCTCAGATGGAAGAACGCCGATCCCAAACCCATCCGATGGCAGTTCGACAATTCCCAGGCCCGCGTGAAACTCAGATCACTATATCCGTCCGTTTAAGGTTTATGGGATACTAGCCCATTCCGAGAATACGCGGCACGTGAACACGCACCTGCAATTGGACGGGAAAAGGCCGAAACCTACGCGAACACGGGTGGTGAATGCCTCTAAGATGCGGCACAGTGCCCTACATCAGCTGAAAAGGCTGACTCTAATCTCAAGAAGCTGGTCACTCCAAATTGGATCCGTGCTGGGGGGCACGATCGGGGCGAGACCATCAAAATAAACGCGGCGCATCGGGGGGTGCGCCGCGTTTTTGTTTGCAGTGGGTTGCCGATATCGAGCAGCTCGGCCTTCCGTAGCCGACGTCGATCGACCGTCCACCTACCAGCTCCCGGAAGCGCTTGCTCCATCGCCGGGCTGCGATCCTCCAACGAGTCCGACGCAAGGAAGCGCGACATTCTTTTCGGATCGGCTATACCCTCGAGACAGGGCGAGAGGGCTGGAGCCTATGGACCTCGGAAGGGAATGAAGAAAGGGCACCGTCCGAGCAGTGGGAGAATGGCGCGAGGGTCCTCGATCGTCCACTGGGGCGACTGGCCCCGATGCATCCGCTCCGCGAAAGCATTACGCGGATTTACTTCTGCTCGCTGAGCCCCTCCCCCTCCCGGGAACCCGCATAGGGGCGGGGTTCGCTGCATCGATCGTGCTCTCCGTTGGAGACCCAATATTCGTCGTAGATGCTCGGATCGGCAACCACGGCTCTGGCCACCGCATTACCCTACGCGATCGCGTGTCTAAAAAGAGCGGACAACTCTATCAGATCCGGCTATTTCCCCGCTCGTCAACCGCCCCCCTACGGACGACAAGCACACAACCCCCATCGACCCCGCTTCTCTCGCATCCCCCCGTGCCCAGAGGATCGGGGTCGATACTTTTTGGCGTCTCAGGGGAGAGCGCATCGACCGGATCCGCCACGTGGGCAGCCGACCAAGATTGGAGTAGCCGGGGCCCTCTCGCACAGGACTCGTTGCGACAAGTCCCAGCCTCACGTCCTGTGCCGAAACGTCGCGGCGATGCCCAGGAATCAAGGCTATCGGGGCGCTTCCCGTCGCGAAGCGCTGTCCTCACCCCAAGAATTCCTCGGAGAGAATTCTGCAGTATGCTCGGTTTGTCGGCCGGAATTCGACCCGCTAAAACTCCGGAAGAGCCTCGATTCGCCAAAACCTGCCCATTTGGGGGGTAGGCACGGCGCGATGCGTTCTAAAGAAACTCTGCTCGTAGTTCCCGCTGAAACCAATTGCCTTCACCGGACCGATGACGCGACATATTGCACGAATTAAAAGGTTGAGAACGTTCCTGTTCACCGCGCTCCTGACTTCGCATCAGGTCTTTGCCGGAGGGCCGAAAGTGGTGAACATCATCAATTTCATCCGTGGTACCGAACCGCGTTCAAACGTCGATTTGCTGAAGCCGGTGGTTGAACAAATCAAGCTCGCAAAAAAACACGGGCTGCCAACCACGTTCCTGATTCAATACGACGCGTTGGTGAATCCCGATTTCGTCAATCTGCTGAAAAGCGAATTGGGACCGGACGATGAGATCGGCGTCTGGCTCGAAGTCGTGCAACCGCAAGTGGAAGCCGCAGGCATGGAGTGGAAGGGCCGCTGGCCATGGGACTATAACGCCGCCGTAGGCCTGACAGAAGCCTATGCGCCCGAAGACCGGAAAAAGCTGATGGATGTGCTAATGGAGCGCTTCAAAAGCGAGTTCGGCGACTACCCGAAGTCGGTCGGCTGCTGGGTGCTGGATGCCCCAACGCTGAACTACCTATCTGACCAATACCACATCGTCGCGGCCTGCAATTGCAAGGACCAGAGTGGCACCGACGGCTACACGCTATGGGGTGGCTACTGGAACCAAGCCTATTATCCAAGCCGTATCAACGCCTTCATGCCGGCTCAAACCGTCGAGAAACAACTCAACGTGCCGATCTTTCGGATGCTTGGCAGCGATCCGGTCTATCAATACGATCACAATCTTGGAAACGGCGTTCAGGGCGTCATTTCGCTAGAGCCGGTTTACCGCCCGGGCGGCGGCTCGCCCGACTGGGTGCGTTGGTTCTTCGATGTGAACTTCAAAGCGCCGAACCTCGCCTTCGCCTACACCCAGGCCGGCCAGGAGAACTCGTTCGGCTGGCCTGCCATGGAGGCTGGCCTGAAGGATCAATACCAATTGATGGAGGAACGAATGGCCGCGGGGGAAATCCGGGTCGAAACGTTGGCAAAATCCGGGGCCTGGTACCGCGAAAATTTCGAAACCACCCCGGCCACCGCAGTCGTCGCGATGGATGACTACGACGACAAGGGTCATCGCAGCGTCTGGTATGAGAGTCGTTTTTACCGCGTGAACTTTTACTGGGAAGGCGACGCCTGGCGCATCCGGGACCTGCATCTTTTCAACGAGCAATATCCCGAGCGGTATTTGAAGAACAAAGTCACCGGGTCCACGGCGACCTACGACACCCTCCCAGTGATGGATGGCTTTCATTGGAGCACCTCGTCTGACTTTGCCGGCTTCCGCCCCTTGGTCAACACCCTCAGTGGCACCCGTCAATTGCTGGTAAACGGCGAGCCTACCGTGACCGAAGTCGGCACGGATGGCTTGCTAATCAGCATGCCAGTCACGACTGGGGGCGAATTGAAAATCCATTGTAATCCTGACAATCTCAGCATGGAGATCACCGGGGCCAGCGCACCCTCCGATTGGGGAGTGGAGCTGGCCTGGAGTCCGCAGCAATCCACCTCGATCGTCACCTCCAGTGAACGGACCATTGGCTATCAACACAATAACTTCGGCTACGCCCTCCGCACCAACGACGCAGTGGTTTCCGAAGGCATCAAATCATCCAGCCTGCTCATCCGGCCGGACGACGCCACAGTGACCTTTGATTTCGACCCCGCCAATGCAAGCGCCTACTGGGACACCAATGGTTCCAATCCCGGAGCAGGCGGACCCGCTACCGCGGGAAACTGGAATGATTCCGCCACCAACTGGACGAGCTCCACTGCTGGTACGGACGACACCGTAGTTTGGCCGGGGGGCGGACACAGAGCGATCTTTTCCGCAGGCACCGACACCAGCGGCATCTCCACCGTCGAAATCGCGGGCGAACAAGACGCCGAGGGCGTCCTTGTCGAGGAAGGTGACGTGAACCTGAGTGGTGGATCATTGAACCTCGCCACCCCCGCCGTGGTCCGGGCGGAAGAAGGAGCCAGTCTCACGATCAATACCCAACTAACCGGAACCAGCGGTTTATTGCTGGAAGGAGATGGAGTGATTCAGCTATCCGGCGAGCACCCGCTTTCCGGCCCCATTGGCATTACCGCGCCATCGCTGACGCTTGCTAGCGGGACCAGCTTCCCTTCCTTGAGCGACCTCTCGCTGGGCAGCGGCACATCCATCCAGGCCGACAGTGTTTTGCTGGGCCTCACCGGAACCATGAGCCTGAACGGTGCCAGCTTCATCGGCAGCGGATCCACAACGATCCGAGCACAAAACCTGACTCTGGAAACGTCTAGCAATCCCTCCTCGCTCACCTTGACCGACCTGGCGGCGATTCATCTAACCGCTGAGTTCCCGTCCCAAAGCACCTTCCAGATCGACGGCGGATCTATTTTCCTCAGTGAATCAGCATCTCTAACGACAGACCGTTGGACCAATCGCGGCAGCAACCTTACCCACACTCTGGAAATCTCGGATGCCGCGCAACTGATCATCAGCGATGACTTCGTTCTCGGAGCAAATCCAGGCGCGGCACTCACCGTCAACCAAACCGGCGGCACAGTCACCAACACCGGCACCACCAACAATCCAGGCGGCGACGATGCATCCAACCGCTGGGGGCTCTGGAGCGGTGGCGCCAACGTCACCTACAACATCAGTGCTGGATCCCTGAATCTGCCAGGTGCCCCCCTTTATCTATCTTGGGACAGCCAGGCTTCACTAAACATCAGCGGGACCGCCATGGTGAATCTGAAAGGAATCGAGCTCGGCTGGGGCGGACGCAGCCAGGTATCCGCCGTGCGGCTGACCGGTGGAACGCTCAACATCGGCTCTGCGGGTGTCACCAGTGGCGCGGCCACCAACAAAAGTTTCGTCCTCGGTGGCGGAACACTCGGAGCCAGCGCGAATTGGGCATCCACCGTCCAGGCCCACGTCACGGCGGCTACGAGTATCGAGAACCCCAGCGGAGACATCGCATTTGAAGCCGGTATTTCTGGGACGGGAACCCTGACGAAATCCGGCAGCAGCGCGCTTATCATCTCTGGATCAACCCCCTACACCGGCACCCTCAATGCCATGGAAGGAACCGTCCGGATTGGCAGCAGCTCGCCGATGAAGGTAAATCTTGCCGCAGGTGCGGTGATTGCGGCAGGCAACACCTATGCGCACGGCAGCGGAAGCATCGCCAACCTCGACCTCGCCGATGGCTCCTCCTCCACCTTCCGAATCGGCAACTCTGAAAACAGCCTAAACGTCTCAGCAGCCGGAGGGTTGGTGACAGCTGGCATCCATCAGGTTCACATTGTCGTTGCGGCGGGCGCGGTTCCCGGAACCTATCCGTTGTTTTACTACAACGATTCCATCGGGGGCGATGGAGCTGCCGCATTCTCTCTGAGCAACACTCCAGGACTGGTCGCCAGTCTGGTGGACAACACCACGACCTCATCGATCGATCTGCTCGTCACTTCCGTCGAGCCTGCCGAAGAAGCTGGTGCCATCATTCGCGAATTGTTCGATGGCATCGCCGGAACACCACCGGACACGTCCAGCACTCTCAACGGAAAAGGCAATACCGCGACCACCATCGGCCTGACGGGAACCTGGCTGACGAATGGCGGCAACGGAATTTTCACCGCCAGCAATTTCAACACCGGATCGGGCCTTTCTGGACTCGCACCCAGCCAAACCGAGGATGGCGCTGTCTGGAACAACTCCAACAGCTGGGGAACCAGCATTTATGCGACCCGGCCGCTGGCGGAGCCAATCGACTTTGCAGGTGAACGCATCCTCTATTTCAGCTTCCGCGCCGACAACACCGGTGACTCCAACATGGGCATCGGGCTCGCTTCCGGACCGGGAGGAACAGCGGAATTCATCGGCGCCGGCCTCAGTTGGGACAACGCGCGCTCGATCGCCACAGGAGCCGTCGATGCAGGCAACAGTCCATTCATCAGTTACGGTACCCTTGGGAGTGACAGCGGCCCCTATGGCATCCGTAACCATGGACCATTGGGAAGTGTGAACGGGAGCGCCCTGATTGTCGGACGAATCAAGCTGAATGCCTCCGCACCGGATCAAATCGACATCAAATGCTACGGACCAGGAGACACCATCGGAAGCGACCCATCTGCCATCACTTGGACCGCCAGTGACAGCGTCGACACGTCCATGATTGCGACCCATTTGTTGCTTTGGCTCAACGGCTCCGGTTCCAACACCACCGGGGAACTCGATGCCATCCGCTTCGGCGACACCTGGGAGTCCGTCACGGGCGCGGCCGACTCCTACCAGGCATGGATCCGCGAGTCCCCTTATTTTCTAACAGGATCCGATGCCGCCCCCATGAGCGACCCGGATGGCGATGGCATTCCGAACGCCATCGAGTTCGTCACCGGAAGCAATCCAGCCACAACAAACAACGGCAGCCGGATGCCCACCTGTGCGCTCGTCGGGGATTACTACGAATTCTCCTACCGCCGCACCGAGCGCTCCAACGTCCAGCCCTATCCCTTCGTCGAGTACAGCACAAATTTGATCTCTTGGTTTCCTGCCGAAGAGGGAGCCTACGGCGTGGTCATCAACGAGGACAACGACCAGTACGGCCCCGGAATTGACAGGGTGATGGTCAGAATTCCCCGCACCCTGGCCTGGGGTGAAAAGTTGTTCACCCGCTTAAATTCAAATCGCTGATCCGCACCCCAACACAGAGAAGCGAAAAAGCCAAAGCACCGTATCAAATATCGTCTTCAGCTTGGAGGCTTCCCCGTCGACGGAGCAGTTCAAAGATAAGTTTCGAGCGGCTAAAACAAGGAACAACGGATGATCCCGGGCCCAGGAAGTTCGTCTTAGGCAGAGTGGACAAATTCAAAATCGGATCCAATCGGCTAAGGCAGCGAGGTTTACGAACGCCATGAAGGTCTCCGCGCGGCGGTCGTAGCGAGTGTTGACGCGGCGGTATCGCTTGATCCGAGCAAAGAAGTTCTCCACCACGCGGCGCTCTCGACCGATCTGGGGGATATAGAATGGTTCTTCCTTGCGGTTGGCCTTTCCGGGGATGAGCGCCACGCCACCGCCCGCCTTGATGTGCGTGCGTAAGGTGTCGTCGTCGTATCCCCGATCGCCGAGCACCACGACATCCTCGAGGTCGCCGAGCAGTTCACGTGCGGCCTTCGACTCGTGCTCGTTGCCGGGTCGCAGCAGCAAGGCGAGCGCCTTGCCCTTGCGGTTGACACACGCGTTGACTTTGGAATTCCGACCTCCCTTGCTCTTGCCAAGTCCACGTTCTTCCGGGGCTTGGCCGAAGCGGCAGGCGTCTTGGTGAACCTTGACGAAAGTCGCGTCGATGACCTTGAAGCCGTCGTTCCCATGCTGCTCGACGTGACGGGCAAGCAGGGCGGCGAAGACCCCTTTGTTCGCCCAGCGCAGATGAAAACGGTAAACGCTGTTCCATTTCCCAAAGCGCTCCGGCAATTGGTTCCATTGGCAGCCGGTGACCAGGATCCACCAGATTCCGTCGAGAGTTTTTCGAAGATCCGCAGGCTTACGGCCCTTTTTGCAAATGTTAGATCCCGGCTTGGGCGAGTTAAGTTAATTTTTTTAGGCGCTTGAAGAGCACGTCCGGCATCGCGTGGGCGAGATGTTTCATGGTCGGCCTTCATACGTGCGAATCGCTGCAATTCAATCAGTTAAATTTGTCCACTCTGCCTAGGCGGATCAAGCGACCGCAGCCCGTCTCGGCGTCTTCTAGCCAGTGTTCTTCTAGGGGGATAGAAGCGCCGCTATGGATCTTTTTTAGGCGGCCTGCGGTGTCGGCTTCGCGGCTCCATTGATGATGGATAAGAAACTGTTCCGGGAGCATCGACGCGTCCGCCGTCATCTCGGACCAACCGTGAGAACGCAGCCAGGCTTCTGCCTGCCGGAGAAGTTCCCGACCGATTCCCCTTCCACGGAATTCGCGCCGCACGAAGATGGACAGCAATTCACCACTGCGGCAGCAGGCAAAGCTCGCCGCTATGGGAATAGCGTCGTCCCCACAAGCGACCCATCCCGTATAGGCTCCAGCCGGTACCCAATGGTCGGCAGAATGGGCCCGAGCGATCGCTTCCAGCTGCGGCGACAATGTCCGCCAATGTGCGAGGTCGCTGCTTCGAATCTGTCGGAAAGCGATCATCAGCGGTTTTACAGAGTTTGATGCGACAGAGCAGGAAGATGGGCTCTACACGGAGATGCGCCTAGAGGTGGACGAAGATGCCTGAAACAGGCCCGAGAGCAATCCTATCCCGAGGTGCGGATTGCTTTTTCCTCTTCGGATGCGGTTCACCGATGCTACGGGCAGCGGGCGGCGGCAACCTCCGTGAGGAATAACTGCCCTCGGAGGCTTTAGCGAGGGATTGCGACTGGAAGAGGCAGGAGCCCATTGCGCCACCGGGGCGGTGCTAAGGAATCGACTTGAGAGGGTCGTTGCCCCAATAAGAAACCCGGAGTGCTGTTCCGGGATCATGAGACTGAAGAGAAAGAAGGAGCATCTGGAGAGCTGCCGCGCCCCGGAAACGCAAACCAGAATTGCAGGCCTCAAGCTCGAACGGAATGGCGCGTCACCGCCCACAAGTCAGACGGCACCGATGCAACCCTTTCTCAATTGCCAGCGGCAGGAAGAAACCCTAAGGCCATGGATGTCACGAGCCGAGGAAGCACGCAAAAAGAAGGTCGGGTAATCCTGAGTTCCCAGCCCGGAAATTCGCGAAAATGCCGCCGCAGGTTTTCATTGCCCCAGTCCCCCATGAACCGCCCGACTGCGATTTTCCTAAACGGCACTTCGAGTTCCGGAAAGACCACGCTGGCAACTGCCTTCCAAGACGCGATGGTTTCGCCGGCCCTGTATGTTTCCAATGACAAATTCATTTTTATGGCCCCGCGCCACGTCCTTAAGAACGACTCGGTAAGGCCGTCCGTGCTACTTCCCCTCCTCTCAGCATTCCACCAATCCCTGCCAATCATTGCCCGTTGTGGATTTCCGATGATCATCGACCATGTCATCGAGAAAAAGGACTGGATGGATGAAATTGCCCTCGCCCTGAAGGATGTCCCTACATTTTTTGTCAAGGTTACCTGTCCGCTTGAGGAACTGGAAAGAAGAGAGATCGCTCGAGGCGATCGCCAGATTGGATTTGCCCGGATGCAGTCGACCTTGGTTCATGGCTTCTGTGACTACGACGCGGAGGTGGACACCTACCACCAAAGCATTACCCAGAATGTCGCGATTCTAAAAGGCCTCTTGGAATCCGGTCGGGAGCCGGTAGCGCTCGACCGCTACCGAGGCAAGTTGGCTCACGAATCGTGACGGGCATCGTCCGCTTTCCCGCCCCTACCCCTGTTGGGGCGGTTCAGTCGCATGCGGTAGTTGGTCAGCAGCTCTGAACCGACGTTGACCTTCTGCTCACAAACCAACTCAAATCCGAGTTTCTCAAACAGGCCCCGAGCGGGAATCGATGCCTCCACGAATACCGCCTCGCAGTTCATCTCAAAGGCGGTCGTAATCGCATGCCGGACCAAGCCTGCCATAATCTCCCGCCTCCGAAAATCGGGGTTCACGTAAGCGCAGTCGATGTGACCATCCGGATCAAGCTCGAGAAACCCGGCAACGGTCCCCTGCACGACGCTCACGAAAGGCCGCTTCAACTCGCACCGTTTCCGCCAGTGCTCCGGGTTGGGCTCAAGTCTGACCAAGCAAGGCACTGCTTTAGCGTATAGGCTTCACAGGCGATTTCATGGACTGCCCGAGAGAATATCTCGGCGATCGCAAGATGGTCGCCACGTTGGTAGATAAGAATAGTGGGTGGCCTCATGGAGCCCGGGAGGAACGTCGGCAAGAGCCTAGCCTTCCTACACCCGCTCATCCAAGCCCCGCGAGGGCCAAAATGATCAAATCGAGAGATTCCCGGCTTCAGTTCTTCTCCTGTCCGACGACGGCGTGCGTCTGAAGGTCGGTTCGATTTTTTTTGTCCGATTCCTGCGCAGTCTGGGTCTCCGGAAAGGCCCGATGGTGAGCTGCTGCGCGACTTTGCGGAGAAGCGCAGGATGGAGGATGCGTGCCCTACTTGTGTTCCGTGACCACGGGCTCGCTATCGCCACGACCGTGCGGATCTGTGGAAACCGCATGGATGCGGAGGAAGCGGTTCAACAGGGTTTCGCCATTCTGGCCCGCAGAGCTTCCAAAAACGCTGAAATTAATTGCCTGGGGGCTTGGCTCCACCGCGTGGTGGTTCACGAGGCGGTCAGGATCCGCAAAAGGCAGCATAGCCGGAGGAACGAGCAGAGACACGACGGCCAGTCGGTGGTGGTAGCTGGGTGGTGGTGACCGCCTATCGCGCCTCGGCTTCAGATGGCCTCATAAAATCGCCTCATCCGCACGTTTTGTTCATGCACACCAGAACTAGCTCGAAAAACATCAAGAACGATGCGCCATGGCGAAACGCACTGCATCCCTAACACTTGCACGAACGACTCGATGAATCCTCTCTGTCACGATTTGTCCAGAGGACCTACCCGGGCGTACCTAACGAATTTGTCACGCCGGAGAGCCCCATTCCTTGGCATTCTTGATGCAGCAGATTTCTTGCGGTCTTCATGGCTCGTCTGGCACACGAAAGCCCCCAAGGCTCCACTTCAAAATCGATTTTTCATCCCCATGAATCTTTACCTCCATAGGCGAATCTTCAGGTTCCTCCAAGGCCTCTTCAAGCCGAAGTGGCGTCGCCAATACGAAAGGATGTCGAGGCGGCGCCAACGATGATACGTATGCGTAGCCTGAAGCCCCGTGCGGTCGCCATTCCTGTTGCGTTTCGAGCTATTCCCCGTCCGGCTTCGCAGGGGGGCACTCCACGGACTCGAGCGTCTTAAGAAGAAACTCCCCCTCTTCAACCTCTCGCAGCGTCCTCACCACCCTTACATCGTGAAGCTGAAGTTCCCGCCAGAGTTCTCGCAGCTCGCGACCGTGCAGGACCAATTCCCAGCCAGTGAAGCGGAGACGGATGCAGTCCCCTTCCCAATCGCAGCCAAGAAAGGATGACCACGGGAGCATCTGCTGCTTGCCCGGGAGCTCGACGGTAAGGGTGGGCGTCCCCATTTCCACGTCAAAGCAGGTGGGGGTCTTAGCGTTCACGACGGCGGAGTTGGGCTCTATGTTGCATCCCTGCCAGTAGCCGACCACGCGCTCATGCTCGGAGTAGTAATCGTTCATGGACAAGTGGCGGCCCATGTAATCAGCACCGCCCCGGATTTGCGTGACGGTGATCATGAGCGTGAGGCCTCAATGGGCCCGCTCCCCTCGTAGTGGAACTTCTTGATGCGCTTGGTGGCGGGAGGAAGCGGCCTGGCCGCCTCCGGCCTTGAAGTCGCGACTGAGGTTTCGACCATGCTTGGAGTGGCCTTGCGGATGCCGCGGACCTTGCAGAACTGGCGAACCCCTTCGGCGCTGATCGTGACGTTCTGTTCGGCGAACCAGGCCGCGATCCTCTGGCATGGCCAATTGGCGGAACGCATTTCCGCGATCTCGCGGCGCCAGGGTTCAAGCCGACTGACTCTCGGAGGGCGATGGTGCTCGAAGGACATCACCTCACCATACGAAAGCGGTGGTTTGCCGGCCCGGAAGAACGTTGTCCAAGCCTTGGAGGATTCCTTGCCGCCACCTTTGCTCACCCTTGCATGAACCTTGGATCGGACTTGGAACGGATCTTGTCGTCACCTTGGAAATCCTAACGCGCAGCGTTAGGGTATTGTGTCTCGGCGCTGCTGCTCCTCGGTGCTGCTCAGATTCTCAGGTTGAGGTTTGGGCGGTTGGTGGCCACGGGCGCAACCTGACGGGAGTGTCCGCAGCCGAATATCAGGGATGAAGCTCAACAGCAGCCGAATTCGCCAGCATGCCCTTTAGATCGATGGAGGTGCCATTTCGCGCTCCAGCTCGCTCACGGAGCGGAGGCGGATTCCGATGCCGGTCAGATCGGCATGGTCCCTGGGTCCGAGCCTGGAGAGAGCGTCGGTCACGGCAATGAGGCGGAAGTCGCGCTCGCTCGCCTGATAGAGGGTGGCGCGCGGACAGTTCGGAAAATTGCAGCCGCAGACGACCAGCGTATCGACCGCGAGGGTCGCGAGCAGGTCCTCCAACACGGTTCGAAAGAACGCTCCCCAGCGGGGCTTGTAGACGACGAATTCATCCTCCGCCAGGCGCTGGGCTTTCCCGGAGAGCAGAAGCTCCGGGTCGAGGGTCTGAGCAGGATCGATCTTCAATGGGGTGACGAGTTCCGCTCCGGACGTGGCGGGCCGGACAATGGAGGCACCGGCGGCGAGGCGTGCGCGACGACAGAGATCCGCATTCGATCCATCCGGGAGATAAAGGCGGACCACGTGAATCACCGGCAGCGCCGCTCTTCTCCAGACACCGACGAGTTCCGAAACCTGGGAGACGACCTCGCTCGTGCCGGCAACACAGCCCGGAGCACCGGGTAGCACGAAGTCGTTCTGCATGTCGATCGTCAGCAGGGCGGAAGTCGAGAGGCGGGGTTCAGTGGGGTCCATGTCCGGAGGAGATGAAGGCGGGTGAAAGCACGGCCCCTTGGGCGGCGCTGGAAACCATGGCGGCGTAGCGGGCGAGGTAGCCACCGCTTTCCCGCAGAGGCGGCTCTTTCCCGTCACCACGACGGCGGTCGAGTTCCGCTTCTGTGACCAATAGATCGATTTTCCGGGCGGGAATATCGATGGTAATGCGGTCACCGTTCTCCACCCAAGCGATGGGACCACCCGCGGCGGCCTCCGGTGAAACATGGCCAATGGCGCCTCCGCGGGTCGCACCCGAGAACCGACCATCGGTGATCAGCGCCACCGAGTCGATCAAGCCCCGCCCGGCAAGGGCGGAAGTGGGGGCGAGCATCTCCTGCATGCCGGGGCCGCCACGTGGTCCCTCGTAGCGGATGACGACTACCTCACCCGCCTTCACTCCGCCGGTAAGGATTCCTTGGAGGGCCTCCTCCTGGGACTCGAACACAACGGCGGTGCCGGTGAAGCGCATCATGGCGGGGCTCACCCCGGCGCTCTTCACGACGCATCCTTCGGGAGCCAGATTGCCGTAGAGCACCGCGAGACCGCCTTGCTCCGAATAGGCATGGGTTACCGGCCGGATCACCTCCTCGTCATCGACCGAGGCATGGTCGAGGATTTCTCCAAGGGTGAGGCCGCTGACAGTGAGGCAATCGCGGTGGATGGCGTCGTCCAAGTCGCCCAAACTCCGGAGCACGGCGGAGATGCCGCCGGCACGGTGCAGATCCTCCATGTGATGGACGCCCGAAGGTGCGAGCTTGCAGAGATGGGGCGTGCGGTCGGAGATCGGGTTGAGATCCTCCATGGAGAGCGGCACCCCTGCTTCGCGGGCGATGGCCAGCAGGTGAAGCAGCGTGTTGGAGGAGCCCCCCATGGCGACATCGACGACGAGCGCGTTCTCAAAAGCCTCGCGGGTGAGGATGTCGGAGGGCTTCAGGTCGTGCCGGACGAGCCGGACGATGATCTCCCCTGCCCGGAGGAAGAGAGCGCGGCGAGCCGGATCGGTCGCCAGGATCGTTCCGTTGCCGGGCAGGCTGAGACCGAGGACCTCGCTGAGGCAATTCATCGAATTGGCCGTGAACATGCCGGAACACGAACCGCATGAGGGGCAGGCGTGGCGTTCAATCTCGTCGAGTTCGGACTCACTGACCCGTCCGTCGGAATAGGCTCCCACGGCCTCAAAGACCGAAGTCAGATCGAGGACGTCACCGGTGCTGGGATTGCGCCCGGCCGCCATCGGCCCCCCGGAAACAAAGAGCGTGGGCAGGTTCACGCGGGCGGCTCCCATCATCATGCCCGGCACGATCTTGTCGCAGTTTGGGATGCAGACCACGCCATCGAAGCAATGCGCGCGTAACATCGTTTCCATCGAATCGGCGATGATCTCGCGAGAAGGCAGCGAATACTTCATGCCACCGTGTCCCATGGCGATGCCGTCATCGACGCCGATGCAATTGAACTCGAAGGGCACGCCGCCGGCGTCACGGATCGCCTGGCGAACCCGGCGTCCGACCTGGTCAAGATGGGCGTGGCCGGGGATAATCTGGACGAAGGAATTCGCCACCGCGATGAACGGCTTGTGCCAATCGTCTTCGCTCTGGATCGCACCGGTTGCCCGCAACAGGCTGCGGTGGGGTGCCCGGAGAGGCCCTCTCTTGATCGTATCACTGGGTCGCATGACAGGATCCTGCGGCCAGCCTCGCCATTATAGAATGACTTGTTTTGCTCGCTGGTGATACTTTTCCGGTATGGATTACTCGCTCCGAGAACTGGAATGCTTCCTCGCGGTGGCGGAACAACTGTCGTTCACCAGGGCCGCGCGGCGACTGCATCTGGCGCAGCCGCCCCTCTCCCGCCATGTGCGCATGCTGGAAGAGAGGCTGGGAGCGAGTTTGTTTGTCAGGGAGCCGCGGAGGGTGTCGCTGACCGAGGCGGGAAGAGCGCTCTACGAGGAGACGAAACACGTCCCCGCATTGCTGACGAGAGCCGGCGAACAGGCCCGCCGTTGTGCGGAAGGCGAGAATGCCCAGCTCCGGCTGGGCTTCGTGAGCGCCGTCATGAATGACGAGCTGCTGAAGGTCTTCGGGGCGTTTCGCCAGCAGCATCCCGGAGTGGAGATCATGCTGCAGGATCTGCCGCCGCACGAGCAACTCGTCTTGTTGGCCGAAGGGCGGATTGACGGTGGATTTGTCGGCGTGATGCCGGAGAAGCGACCCGCGGGACTGAAGTTCCTGCCTTGGTTCGAAGAGCCAGTGGTATGTCTGGTTCCGGCTGATCATCCGCTGGCGAAACGACGGAGGGTGAAGGTGGCGGAACTCCGGAAGGAAGCCTTTGTCGCCGTATCGCGGGAAGCCGCCCCGGCTTTTGCGGATCAAGTGCAGAAGCTTTGCCGCCGGGAAAGCTTTCGACCGCGGCTGGTCTTGGAATCCCACCGGGCCCAAGCGGTGGCGCTGATGGTCGCCGCGGGCTCCGGAATCGCCTTCCTGCCCGCGACCGTGGCTCATCTGGTGAAAGAGTTTGCCGTTGCCCTATCGCTGGAGGGGGCGCACAAAGTCCGGCACGCCTTTGCGATGCGCGAAGTGAAAACCAACGCCTGGGTGGAGCGGCTCGCCGCGACCTTGAAAAGTTGAGACCAGGGCGGAGGGGCTTTGCGCTGGCAACCACGATCTCACCGCTAAGCAGTCCTGGAACGGAGGAGAGCTTTTGGCTCAACCCCGTTCCAGGGTCTGCGGCAGGAATTCAGGACGGAAAGATCCGCACCTTTCTCGCGTCATCTCCTCGTCATGCCTTCCATGGAAAAATTCCGCTCGTCGTGACGAGCGGCATTCGACAAACCTACCAGCTGGCCTGGTAATAGACGCACTTCCATTCCGCCTCATCGGTGGAATCTTCCAGCCACTCGATGGCCTTGGTAAAGGTTTCAATGGCTCCCCGTTTTTCGTCCTCGTCGTTCTGACTCTGGCCGAAAAAGAACCCTTCGGTGAAAGGCAAGCGGTTCTGTTCAATTGCGAGGATGACCGTCCTCATGTCCTCCGCCTCGAGGTAAACCTGCTGGCAGCGATCTTCACCTCTGGCGAATTCCTCGATGATGAAGCCGTGGAGGTTCGGATGTTTGCGCCAGTAGCCGAGATCGAGTTCCCGGCATTTGACGCGGAAGCCATCTCGTAGCTCGACTTCCTCCTGATGTTTGAAGCTCCACACACCGACCTGTCCGGTGAGATACATGTCCAGTCCCATGACTGTCTCCTTTCGTTTGGGTCAGCGGGCGGAATTGCCTGCCGACAGGCGCGGGGGCATGCGGGTTCTGGGGCCGTGACCACGCTCTTCTCGGGAGACCGCGAAGCGGCGGAAGGGCGTTGGCACGGACTCATGGTTCCGCGTGAGGATCACCGCGACCGGGCAGGCAATCCGGCGGCTGACTGGGAAAGTGACAGGCAGGGCCTCGAAGGTATTGCGAAACGGAGCAGCGTGGCGGGGCCACCCAGAAGGGTTTCGGTCGGCTGCCAGGCTTCAGGACAGGAGGGCTTGGTAGGAAGAAGAGCGCCGACAGCAATGGACCATCCCTCACCGGATCGCCACAGCGAGCCCATGCCACGTTCAGGAATTGCTCTGCCAAGGATCGATCAACTTCACTCCGCAGCCTACGAAATCCTTGGTGTTTCGGGTGGCGACCGAGGCGTTGGCGATCTTGGCCATGGCCGCGATCATGAGGTCCACCGCGTCGATTTCGTAGCCCTTCCTTTTGCGTTGCGCGGCGATTTCCCCGTAGGCGACCGCGGCGGGCTCGTCGTAGGTGAGCAATCGACCCTCGAAGCCACGTGCGACGAAGGCGGCGAAATCCTTCTCCAGGCCGTCGCGTCTCTTGCCCCGTGAAAGAAGCCGGATGCCGTACTGGATCTCGCCGACGGTGACGGTGGTGATGGCGAGGTGAAGCGTTTGCTGGCGCTGCAGCCAGGCGGCGACCCGCTCATCCGGCGCGGCCTTCATGAGTTCCGAAACGACGTTGGTATCGAGGATGATCATGAATCGAAATCCACGGCGGGACGACGGGAATGACGGGGCGGCAGCTCAAGCTCGACTCCCCGGCCGCTGCCGAAGAACTCGCGGGAAAGCTCGAACAGGCCGGCGGCTTTCGGGCGGCGCGCCTGCGAGGCTTCCTGCAGGACCTGGCGGACAAAAGCTTCAAGAGAAACGCCCTGCTGCGCGGCGCGCACGCGCAAGGTCTCCTTGGTCTGGTCGGGCAAATCCCGGATCGTGATGTTGGCCATAATTGACTCCTTCTCTGCTATCATTGTATCGGATGCAATCATTGATGTCAAGTTTGGCGGAACCCCGGAGAGCTTCGCTGGCCCCCATCCACGACGCCTAAAGAAAGGCCGCCCGGGGGGCGGCCTTTCGGCCGGAATTCAGGCGACGATCCGACCCGCCCGATGAGCTTCTTGCGCATACTCGCTGAGAGTTCCTTTCGCTTGAAACCATCGATCCCGTTCGACGGGCAGGCCGAAGTTGCCACGGAGTGAGGCTAGCTCCGAAAGCCGCACCGAACCGAGTTCCGCCACACCCAGCCCGAGATCGCACAAGCCGAAGGCGATGCCCGACTGGGGAGGCCTGGTTCTCGGGGTCAAGGGCGACGAGCACCGCTTCGTGCAACAACTCCTCGAACACGCCGGTCGGTCCCACGACCTGGTCCATCTGCAAGTCCGTCCACCTGGGGCATCGACCCGCTGGCAACCGGAGCAGCGCTACAATTTGCTGTCGGACCGCAGCCTGCCATGGAGCACCCATGCCAAGATTCTGACCGATATTGCCGCGAGCATGAGTTCAGGCCGGCAGCACCCCTTCTTTGGAACCATGGCGCAAATCGCTCTCACCCATGCCATGGAAACCCTCGACCTGCTGGGCGACCCGGTCAACGGATGCAAGCGGTGATCGATCGTCAGGCTGCTGAGATCGTCGTGCTCAAGCAGACCATCGACGCGCTGTGCCGCCGCATTTTCGGCAAATCCAGCGAGCAGCTCGATCCCGCCCAGCTCGAACTCTTCGAGCCGCCAAAAAAAGTGCCCGACGTCGGTCCCGAAGACCCCGGACCGGCGGCTGAGGAGCCCGACCATCGCGTGCCGCGCCGCAAGCAAGCGCGGGCTCCACGCATTCCCGAGCCCCTGCCCGTCGTTGAGGAAATCCTCGACCCGCCCGAGGTCCTCGCCTGCCCCGAGCAGTGGCGTCGCATCGGCGAGGAAGTCCGCGAACAGCTCGACTACAAGCGCGCCGAATTCCGCCGCATCCGGCTCATCCGCGGAAAATATGTCCGCAAGGGCGAGCCGCTCACCAAGCCCATCGTTGCCGAACTGACGCCCTGCTTGCTGGAGCGCTGCATCGCCACTCCCGGACTGATCACCGAGATCATCGACAAGGGAAATCAGAAGGCGGTACGGACCACGCTTACAAAAGAAAGGAGAAACCATGACCGGAGATTTTATCCCATCATCCGAGCTGATGCTGGCTCTGGAATGGCTGGAGCAGTGTCCGGATGAGGTGAGTCAACTCCTCGCGCCTTGGCCAACCGATGGAACGCGCCATTGAGGCGCGTGGGCGTTTTCTCGCACTGGCTCTTTGGGGCCTACTCGAAAGCACCCTCGGGCACTCCGTTCCCTGCTGCGCTCCAACGGCTTCCTTTTATCTGAAGGAGGTCGGCAAACGACGCCACGTGGTCAAGAACTTCTTCGGGCGTACCAAGCGATTCCGCCGGATCTGCACACGCTACGACCGACTGTCCGAGACCTACCTCTCCTTCGAGGCGGGCCTCTTTTTTCGTCCCGATCACGCGTCCGAAACGCAACCCACCATCCAACGGCCGCAACCCGACGCGAGCGCATTCGGTAGGAAAGCATCATGTTCCCCCGATCATGGGCATTTTTCCACGGCTCCAGCCCCCTGCAGATCCACATCCTTCGGTCTACCGAGCGGAAACAGAGCTTGCCGGTCTTCTCCCCCACCTGCCGTCGCGGGCGCGGGTCGTTCTTCGCGCGGCGGGCATCGCCGTTTCCTCTCCGATGACCGGGCTCGATGGATCCACGGGCCTGACCCTGACGGCGGACAGCCAGCTCGTGCTGCACTTCTTCCGCTGCCCGATCGATGACACTCTGACTGCGGCGCTCAGCGACGAGATAGGCACCACGCCCCTGTCGCTTCATTTTCCGGAGGTCCCATGGGTCTCGCCCACCACGCGGAATCTCATCCTCCGCGCCCGGGCCGAACCGACCACTGCCCCGGGCATCTGGTCCCGTGGTGCCGGCGCGTGGCTCGACGAGGGGCTTCACGACAGCCTCCAACTCCAGACCGAGACCCTCTATCTGCTATCGGTCATTGATGAGTCGCGCTCCATCCACGTCAGCGCTTCCGCGGCCGGTTGCTCGATTGAAACCAGCTTCCGCCCGACCTTCATCGATCTCGACGGCAGCCTGTTGCGCATCGCTGACCGCCATGGCCGGCACGCCGTCCACCTCCACCCCGGGCGCGTCCGAGCGCACCAGGATCACGACCAACTCCGCCTTCACTCAATTCCCGCATGACACCCGCCCTGTTGGAAAAACCCATCCGGCTCGACCCGAAGGCCGGCGATCTGGCCGAAGCCCTCGCCGCCCTCGGGCCCTGCTGCCTCCAAACGAGAACCCGCTCGATCGAACTGTCCACCTGGGCCGATCCCGCGGAAACCGTCATCACCGCCGAGGGGCACCTCTGGTTTCCCTCCCTCGGGCTCGAACTCACCTCCGACAGGATCGAAGGCGTGCATGCCTCGCCACTTCCCCAACTTCCAGATCACGCCGGAATCATCGAGCTGGATTCCGCCGACGGCCTCGGCCGGGTCGGGTTCGCCGTCGGGACCGATCCCGCTACGCGCGCCCGCTTC
This sequence comes from Haloferula sargassicola, assembly GCF_040362925.1. Taxonomy (NCBI): domain Bacteria; kingdom Pseudomonadati; phylum Verrucomicrobiota; class Verrucomicrobiia; order Verrucomicrobiales; family Verrucomicrobiaceae; genus Haloferula; species Haloferula sargassicola. The sequence continues at coordinate 225,109 of NZ_BAABRI010000005.1, read as the reverse complement.
CACCGGTTGATCGGAGATTTCGGGCTTGGAGAAATCGAGAACCGGGAACTCGTCGAGTGGCGCCGCAGCCTGGATTCTGGCTTCCGCATGTGCCCGTGTTGCCTGGAGGCCGCGCGGAAACGGCGGGAGCGGCCCGACCTCCACCCGCTCGCCGACATCCTCATCCACTCTTCCCAGCTTGGAATCGAACTGCTGGTCGAATTCGGCCACGACGCCTTCACCCATTCCGTCTTCATGACGCCCGGACCGGTCCACTGTTCCGGAGGTATCGCCGTCACCTCGGTCGATGCCACCTCCATCCTGCGGATCGACCCACTTCTCCTGCACGCCCTCTGCATCTCACCGAGGGCCGTGGATGGCGAACTGCGAACCGTCCTTCACGCCTTCAATCCCCTCGGCCAACGCATCCTCACGCTCTCGTGCCCGGATGCCGACCAGCTCATGATCTGGCAGGAATACGCACGGACCCCTGATCGCTGATTTCTCTCTCGTGCGAAAAGGATGAGCAGCTTTGCAGAGTTCATGCCTTGTCAGCTCTGCCCAGCTCCGCTTTCCTCGCCCCAACGCTGACGCAGGGATGCATGGAATCCGGTGAAACTCCGGAACAGACGCGCTGCGGTAACTGGTCACGAATTCCCACACAGCCAATCTTCGCGCAAGCGGGGGTGAAGGCGGGAAGGAGGCTTGGCACCAGGAGTCCGAAAACTTCATCCCCTCGGTCGCCGTTCGTTTCCGCGGAATCCGAGCCGCGGGAATCGTCACGCTCCCTCGCGATCCAGGGAGTGACGGGAAACCGGAGCCGGTCCTTGTCGCCGGCTCGTTCTCGCTCGGCCATTACGAGAACCAACATAACATGAACATCCGATACGTCGTCGCCGGTGCGCTCGCCGCATGCCTGCCTGCCCATGCCGTCACCATCACCTTCGAGGACCTCAGCCCCGGCATCGCTTACGCGGGCCCCGGTGGCGGAACCTATGAAGACGGCTCCAACCTTTCCGGCTCATTTACCTCGGGCCCCCTCACCCTCCCCAATAGCTACAGCTCCACCTACGGCTCTTGGTCACAATGGTCATACTCCACGACCACCGACAGCACCACCCCCGGCTTCCTCAACCAATTCAGCGCCTACGCGGGTTCGGGTGCTGCTGGCAGTTCCACCTACGTCGTTGCCTATGGAGGTGGTGCAACCATCCCGATCCCGAGCGGCTACCACATCGATTCTCTCCAGATCACCAACACCACCTATACCGGGCTCTCGATGCTCAATGGCGACTTTTTCGCCAAGGCATTCGGCGGCACCACCGGTGAGGATCCCGATTTCTTCACCGTCACCTTCACCGGCAACCTCGGAGGTAGCCCCATCGGAAGCGTCGACTTCGCCCTCGCGGACTTCACCTTCACTGACAACTCGATCGACTACATCGTCGCTCAATGGACCGAACTCGATCTGAGCTCCCTCGCCGGGGCCGACGAACTCGTGCTTACTTACGCCTCAAGCGACGTTGGAGCTTATGGCATCAACACACCGCTTTACGTCGCCATCGACGATGTCGTCCTCAACGCCGTGCCGGAGCCCGCTGTCCTTCTGCTCGGATCGCTGGCTCCCTTCGCCCTGCTCCGCCGTCGCCGCTGAATCGGGAGAGCGTCCCTCCCCACCGCTCGCTTTCCCTTTCCCGTCGTGCAACTCCGGTTTCTCCTCATCCTCGCCCTCGGTCCCTTACTGCGGGCCGGGGCGCAGGAAAGTGGCGGGGAAGGTCGTCTCGATCCTCTGGTAGTCGAGGCGGAGGAGGAAAACGAGGACTCGGTCCTGCCCGGGCACCCCGCCGGCAACGCGACCGTCATCGGCCCGGAGACCATTGCCGAATCCGGCGCACGCACCGTCGCGGACCTGCTCGTCAGCCGGGGCGGGCTACGTCTCACCAGCACTTCCGGCAACCTCGACGACTCGTCCGTCCACCTTCGCGGCTTCGGAGAAAACTCAGCCTCCCGCGCGCTCATCCTCGTCGATGGCCGCCCGATCAACCGCGCCGACATGGCCTCCGTTTCCTGGCTGGAAGTCCCGCTGGCCCGCATCGAACGCGTCGAGATCCTCCGCGGTAGTCACAGCGCCCGCTTCGGCGACAACGCCGTCGGCGGCGTCATCAACCTTATCACCAAGTCCGGAAGTACTACGTCCACCGTCGTTGAGGCGGCGGGCGGCAGCGACGGCACCCTGATCGCCCGCGCCTCCTACCAGAACAGCTTCGACGGCCATCGCCTCGGCTTCGATTTCGAGAACAACATGACGACCGGCTGGCGCGACAACGCCTTCAGCGAGCTTGAGAGCGTCGGGATCCGCTGGGACAAGGATTTCAGTGACCGCCTCGCCGCCGACTTCTCGCTCTCCTGGGCCGACGAACGCGGCGGCATTCCCGGCCCGCTCACCAAGGAGCGCTATCTCATCGACCCGCGACAATCCATTTACGTCCAGTCCGGTCAGGCCGACCAATACTTCAGCGGGCAAAACCGCTGGCTGGCTGAAAGCGCGATCACTCTCGGTGACGGCGACGATCTCGCCTTCGAAATCCCCCTCTCATACTATCAGCGGGACCTGGCGTGGAACTTTGGCCCCGGCTTCCACACCGACAACCTGCTCGAAACCACCACCTTCAATCCGCGCCTTACCCTGCATCGCGACACCTGGTCGGTCGAGGCCGGCGTGCAGTTCCGGCGGGACACTCTCGATCTCCAGCAATACGCGGAGATCCAGCGCTTCAACCGCACCGCCGACGCCTCCCTTTCCCGCGACATCCTCGGCGCCTACGCCAGCGGCGAGTGGGAACCATGGAAAAACTGGCATTTCAGCGCCGCCGCACGCTGGGAGACCTCGTCGGTCAATGCCGCCGCACGCAGCTACCCGTTTCCTGCGGACCCTTCCCTCAACTTCGTCCGCGGTAACGACGAATCCAACACCGCCCTCCAAATGGGTGCCCGCTGGGAACCCGCCGACGACCTCTCCCTCTGGTTCCGCTACGACCGCCTCTACCGCCTGCCCTCCACCGATGAAATCGCTTCCTATCAAGGCTTCCCCTTAACTGTTCCCTTCAACGACCAACTCCGCGCCGAAACCGGCCACAACTTCGAACTCGGCGGCGAATGGGCACCCGGACACTGGACCCTCGGCCTCAACACCTTCGCCCAATGGCTGGAAGGCGAAATCATCTACGACTTCAACCAGAACCTGAACGTCAACCTTGCCGACACCCACCGCGTCGGCCTTGAGTCCACCCTTGGCTATACCTCGGCGAGGTGGAGCGCCGACCTCCGTCACACCGTCCTGCAAGCCAAATTCGAAAGCGGCCCCTACACCGGCAAGGAGGTTTATCTCGTCCCCAACCACGAACTGACCGCCACCTTCTCCTGCCGCCCCGTCGATGACGTGTTGCTCCAGGCCGAATACCAATGGATCGGCAGCTCCTTCGAGGGGAACGACTTCTCCAACACCGCCGAGAAGCTCCCCGCCTACGACGTGATTAACCTCCTCGTCCGCTACGAGCCGAAGCCCGGCCTATCCCTCTACTTCCGCATCAACAACCTCCTCGACGAACGCTACGCCACCGTCAAATACAGCGGCGTCTGGTATCCCGCCGCCGGTCGCCAATTCCTTCTCGGCATCCGTCAGGAGCTCTAGGAGATGGGACGCCCCACGTCCCTCGCACCCACCCTCAGCCGAGTCTACTTTTTCCGTTATCCTCATCACCACGCCACAGGCAGCCCCACTTTCTTCATGGAACACCACCTCACCCTCCTCTTCCTCCCCACCCTCGCCCTCGCTGGACCCTATCCCGGAGTCGCCGGGACCACCGGCAGTGGTGCCATTTCAAAATCCGATCCCGCCATCGTCGCCTGGGCCGCCGGCCACAGCGAGATCATCTACGGCAGCGACGTCGATGCCACCTGGCGCACCCCGATCAAAGCGACCGGGCCCGCCGCGGACGACGTCTACGATATCGTCTGCCTCGGCAATGGCGGCCGCATCACGATATATTTCCCGCACCCCATTGCCGCGGGCCCCGGGCCCGACTTCGCCGTTTTCGAGAACAGCTTCAGTCACACCTTCCTCGAACTCGCCTTCGTCGAGGTTTCCAGCGACGGTGTCCATTTCCACCGCTTCGCCAACGACTCGCTAACGGCATCTCCCGTAGGCGCTTTCGGCTCGGTCGATCCCACCAACATCTCCGGCTTCGCCGGGAAATACATGCAGGGCCACGGCACGCCCTTCGACCTCGCCGACCTGCCCGCCGATCCCACCCTTGATAAACAGCGTATTATCTTCGTCCGCCTCATCGACATCATCGGCGACGGCAACACCAAGGACAGCAGCGGCGACCCGATCTACGACCCCACCCCCACCATCGGCAGCGGCGGCTTCGACCTCGATGCCATCGCCGTCCTTCACCAGGACGACGGCCCCTTCGCCATCACCCGCCACGGTTTCAACGCTGGAAACTATCGTCTCGAATGGCAGAGCAACCCCGCCAGCAGCTACCGCGTCGAGACCTGCACCGACTTGGAAGATTGGAAACCTGCCGCCACCGTCCCCGCCTCCGCCACCACCGGCCTCACCGATTGGACCACCGCGGCATCCAACGACCCGAAGCGCTTCTGGCGCGTCATCCGCCTCGCCCCTTAGGCTGCCCGCTTGGCTGAGAACCCTTGCAAGCGCTCCCCACCGTGAGCGCGCCAAGGACCCACTCTATGCTCCTTGACCCAACGAGCTTGGGGGCTTTCCCCAAATGCATCTCCTTCCTCGCAGTCACCTCGCGGCCACGCTGAGTTCAAAGAACCTCCAGCAAATGCGACTTCTTGCTTCGACTGGAGGTCGGCGTCAGCGTGGGAATCCAATTCTTCTCACCCATTGACTCATGGCCAGCATCAGAAAGCACCCTCGGAGCGAATAACTACCTCGCCTGTTTTACCGGCGACGATGACAACGACATCGACGATCAAGAGGGACGGTCGTGTCGAATCACGCCGAAAGGCACAAAAGGTCGCCGACACCTTCGAGGACATTGCTCGGAACCTCCTTACCGCAGTCCAAGCCCAGGCTGTGATCCAGGAACTCTTTCAGAAGGCCAGGCAGGAGTCGCTGCCATCCACCAGCATCAAGGATCGCGCGCAGGACTGGCCCGCTGACAAGGAAGGGGCGATCTCTCCTAGCAGCCCGGTGAAAAACGCCAATCGCCCGGTCAGTTTTCCTTCCGAGCATGTTTGAGTCCCGCGCCCCTCTGCCGAGAGCCAGCCCGAGTTCTGGATCGATACCCGCCGCCTGCCGCATGTCACGGCCGGGACCTTCTACCGCAAGCTCGAGGCAACGCTCGATTCCATTGGATTCGCGGCAGGTGTACGCGAGATCTGCCGCCCCGCCTACGCGGATGCCGCCAAGGGCGGCCGCCCGGCCGCCCAGGGCTGCCCTTGCTGCGAAACTACACTTTCGCCGCCTTGGCGGGACTCACTTGGTATCTCCAGTTCTTTTTCTACACGATGGGCGAAGCGCAGATGGGCGACCCGAGATTCAGCTCGTGGGCCCTGCACATGGCGTAGGGGATTCTATTCGGCACACTCTGAGGCCTGGCACTGCGCGAGTGGAAAGGTGCCGGACGCCGCCCGTTCATGCTGCTGTGCGCGGGGATCCTGCTGCTGCTTTCCACCGCAATCATCGGCTACGGGGATTCCCTGAGTTCCCGCGCTGCGGCTCCCTGATTTCAGAAAACTCAAAATACATCACCCATGAAACTCCATCTCACACTTCTTTTGACTACGGCGTTGCTCGGCATCGCCCCCCTTTCGGCCCAATCCGACGACACGCTGCTCGCCAACTTCAAAAACCCGCCCGAGACGGCCCGCCCGTGGGTTTACTGGTTCTGGAACAATGGCAACGTAACCGAGAAAGGCATCCGCGCCGATCTTGCCGCGATGAAGCGTGTGGGCATTGGCGGAGCGATTATCATGGATGTCTTCGAGCGCTTCGCTCCGCCGCCGGGCGATGCTGACTACATGGGCCCGAAATGGCAGTCGCTCATGAAGCTCGCATTGGCGGAGGCCAGGCGGCTCGGGCTTGAGATCACCCTCACCAACGGTCCCGGCTGGTGCGGCAGCAGCGGCCCGTGGATCACGCCGGAACTCTCGATGCAGGCACTCGTTACCTCCTCCGTGGAGGTGGATGGCTCAGGCCTCACCACGGTCAAGGTGCCCCAACCGCAACTTCCGGACCGCCATATCGACGTCTTCGACACCAAGCTCGAAACCGATGACTTCTACCGGGATATCGCCGTGCTCGCCTATCCGCAAAAGCTTGCCGGGGAAAAGGTCGACCTTGATGACGTGATCGACCTCACCCGCGAAATGAAGCCCGACGGCACGCTGCGGCACCGATTTCCCGAGGGGAAATGGACGATCCGGCGCTTCGGCCATACCAGCACCGGTGCTTCCACTCGCCCGCCGGTGAAGGGCGGCAACGGCCTGGAGTGCGACAAGTTCAGCGCGGAGGCGATCGCTCTCCAGTTCGACAAGGTGGTGGGCATGCTTGAAAATGCAGTGCCTGCGAAAAACGGTCGCGGGCTGGTGGCCACCCACGTCGATAGCTGGGAAGTCGGGCACCAGAGCTGGACGGCACGCTTTCCCGAGGAGTTCCGCCGCCGCCGGGGATATGATCTCACGAAATACCTGCCCAACCTCTTCGTGCCGGCCGGCCAGGCTGCGGTCGCCACTCCGGGGGAAGCGGATCGTTTCCGCTGGGACTTTTATCAAACCTGCTCCGAGCTGCTCTCGGAAAACTACATCGGTGCGCTCGCCTACCTGGCACACGAGCGCGGCATGCGCCTCAGCCTGGAGGGCTACAACCTGCCCTTCGGCGACGAGGCCAACTACACGACCTTCTGCGACGAGCCGATGACCGAGTTCTGGTCGACCGGCGGGGCCGAAGACGCACGCAAGTGCCACGAAATGGCATCGGTCGGCCATGTGATGGGCCGCCGGGTGATCGGTGCCGAGGCATTCACCGCCAGCCAGGCGGACGAATGGACCCTACATCCCGCGCTGGTGAAGACGATGGGCGACTATCAGATGTCACAAGGCGTCAACAAATTCGTGATCCACCGCTACGCCATGCAGCCATACAACGACCGCTTCCCCGGCACCACGATGGGGCCGTGGGGACTGCACTACGAGCGGACGAATACCTGGTGGAACATGACCGGGTCGTGGCACGACTACCTTAGCCGCTGCCAGTATCTGCTGCGTCAGGGACACTACGTTGCCGACGTGCTCTACCTGCGCCACCAACATCCGAACCAGACGTATTTCACGCAGGATCCGCCCTTGCCAGCCGGCTACCGTTCGGACGACATTTCCGCGCTCCAGCTCATCTCCCGCGCCTCGGTGAAGGACGGTCGCATCGTCCTACCCGATGGCATGAGCTACCGCCTTCTCGTCGTGCCGAACACGCCCATGACACCCGCATTGGTCGGCAAAATCGCCGAACTCGCCGAGGCAGGAGCCACGATCTACGGCCCTCGACCGGTAACATCGCCGAGCCTCCAGAACTACCCGGCGTGCGATACCCGCGTGGCCGGACTCGCGGCCAAAGCTTGGGGTGACTGCGATGGCGGCAAGGTGACCGAACACCGCTTCGGCGAAGGCCGCATCGTACTCGGCAGGCCCTTCGGAGAGCTGCTCGAGGAAACGACCGGCGGCCCCGACTTCAACTCGGAAACGCGGCTGAACTGGATTCACCGCCATATCGGTGGTCGGGACGCCTATTTCATAGCCAATCCCACCGATGGTCCGGTCGCCGCAACCTGCGATTTCCGCGTCGGCGGGAAAAACGTGCATCTCTGGCACCCGGAAACCGGAGAGGTCAGCAAGCCGGGCCTGATCCGGACAAACGCAACCGGCACGCGCTTGGAATTGCGGATGGAGCAGGGCGAGAGCTTCTTCGTGGTCTTCTCCGGAGACGAGCCGCCAGCTGTTTTCATCGCGGGAATCGAACGCGGAGAGAAGGCCGTCCCGCTCATTTCCAACCTGCCGGACATCGAGGTTCTGAAAGCGCGGTACGGGCCGTCCGGCGACGCAGCGCGCACCATCGACGCCAAGGGCGTCTTTGAACGCCTGCTCCAGGAGGGCCGCCGGTCGTTCAAGGTGAGCGAGCTCGCGCACGACCAAGACCCGGCCTACGGCACCGTCAAGACGCTCGAACTGGAGATCAGGATCGAAGGCGAGACCCTCATCTGGTCAGGCACCGATCCGCAGGAATTCGACCTGCTGCGTGCCTTCGACCGGCTGCCGGCCGCATCGATCCGCGGCGGGGAGGCGCCCGGAAGCTTCATCCTCTCGGTCCGCGAGACGGGGGACTTCGGCGTTAAGACGACGACCGGAAACGAGAAGCGGGTCGAGGTAGCAGAAATGGAACGCCCTCTCTATGTCGCTGGCCCGTGGACCGTCGAATTCCCGCGGAACTGGGGAGCGCCGTCGAAGATCCAGCTCGCGGAATTGATCTCCCTGAGCAGCCACGAGGACGAAGGCGTGCGGCACTTTTCCGGGGTCTCCACCTACCGGACCGTATTTGATTATCCCGATGCACCCTCCTCTGCCCCGGGCACTCCGCGCTACTGGCTGGACCTCGGCCAACTGCAGGTCATGGGCGAAGTCACCCTCAACGGCAAGCCGCTCGGCACCGTGTGGAACCGCCCGGCCCGTATCGAGGTCACCCCCGCGCTCCACCCGGGCCGCAACGAGCTTGTGATCCGCGTGGCCAACCTGTGGCCTAACCGGATGATCGGCGACACGAGCCTACCCGAAGGGAAACGCTTCACCTGGAGTTCCTACCAACCGTTCAAACCGAACTCCCCGCTGCCGCCATCCGGCCTGATTGGACCGGTTCGCATCGAAACCGAGCGCGAAATCGTGCTGACGTTCTAACATCTCGCCAGTTGCTTCGTGCACGACGCGAAGGACAAGCACCCCGCAAATACGGTGAAGATGCAATGATCGGCTACTCATCCTCGCAGCCTTGCTGCTTAATATTGAAGCCGGGAGAGAACATCGACGGAAACACCGACTTCAAAGGCAAAGAGCGCCGCCACGACCACCATGCTTCTGGTCGGCGGCGACGAGATGTTTCACGTTCAGCCCGGTGTGCTCGATGCGGAGAGCTTGCGCACCGAGTCCCGTCGGCCGATTCCCCTACCATTCGACTCATCCGACGAGAAGGCCGAGATCGACATCGAGGGCATCGCCTGGTCGGCGGAGGCCTCCGCCTATTACGTAACCGGCTCCCACGGCGTCGGCGAGAAGAAGGGCGACGTGCAGCCCGCCCCTCTCACTCTGTTCCAAGTTCCGGCTGAAGCCGATAGGTCGATCCGCCGCGAAGACCTCACCCCCGCGTCGCTCGAGCCGTGGTTCCGCAAGACGCTCGTCGAACTCGAACCCAATCTCCCCGCGCCGTTGCAGAAAAACGGACTCAACATCGACGGCCTCGCCGCGCGCGCCGTCAGCAGGACGAAAGCATTCGGGCCATCTTTGCAAAAACTTCGCTCCATTGACTGAACAAGAAAACGGATGTCAACTGTTGCCTATCGGAATGCGAGTCTCAATCAAGTCCGGTATCCTTGCCTCCATGAATTCAGCATCACCCATCCGCCTGCTTCTGTCCGGCGAGCTTTCCTTCGGCCCCGGCAAGGCGGAATTGCTCGAGAAAATCGACGGCACCGGAAGCATCCAGCTCGCCGCGGCAGAAATGGGCATGTCCTACATGAAGGCGTGGAAGATTGTGAAGGGTCTCAATGCGCGTTTCCGCGATCCCGTGGTCGAACTCAGCCGCGGAGGAAACGCCAAGGGCGGCGCGATTCTCACACCGACGGGGCGCGAGATCCTCGAACTGTACCTTGAGGCGGTCGAGCTTGCCGAGCGGGCCACTCACCCCAAATTCCAGCGCATGAGGGAACTGCTCGCGGAACGTGAATAGGTTTCATGGGAGGTAGACCCGTTATACTTTTCCGTGTATAACGGGTCTGGTTTGATCCCCGCCCATGCGGATCAAATGCCTCGTGATGATATTGTCGGTTACCGGCATGGCCAGCCTTCCGGCTCTGGAGGAACTCGGCGAACTCGTCGTGGATGCCGAAGTCCTGAATCAGATCGATCAGGTGGACCGGAGCGAGGCGGATGCTTTCTTTCGTACGGACTTGGCCGAGTCCCTGAGCATCCTGCCGGGAGTGTCGCTCCAGCGGGTCGGCGCCCGGTCGGAAACCATGGTGACTGTGAGAGGGTTCGATCTGCGCCAGGTCCCGGTGCTCATCGACGGCATCCCGGTTTATGTCCCCTACGACGGCTACGCGGACTTGGGGCGATTCCTCGTCCCGAATGGCGCCGAAATGGAGGTGGCGAAAGGAATCAGCCCGGTGCTCGCCGGACCGAACGCGCTCGGTGGCCTGATCAATGTCCATACGCGGCGGCCGGAGGAACGGCTCGAGGACGAGATCCGAGCCGGGGCTTTCACCGGAGACGGTTGGAAGAGCGGCCTCGCGGCGGGCGGCCGGGAGGAACGGTGGTACTGGCAGTTCGACCTTTCCTGGATCGAGCAGGACGCTTTCCGGCTTTCCGACGATTTCCAACCCGTGCCCACCGAGGATGGCGGCCGCCGCGAGAACTCCTGGCGGCAGGACTTCCGCGCCTCCGGACGGATCGCCTGGACGCCCGCCGGGGATGACGAATACGCGCTCGGCTTCTGGATCCAGCGCGGTGAAAAGGGCAATCCTCCCTACACCGGCTCCGATCCGACGATCCGGGCCCGCTTCTGGCAATGGCCCCAGTGGGACAAGACCACGGTCTATTTCCTCTCCCGCACGGAGATCGGCAATGACACCGTGCTCGAGACCACCGCCCACTACGACCGCTTCGAGAACCTGCTGCAGTCCTACGACGATGCCACCTACAGCACGCAGACCCGGCCCTACACTTTCAATTCCTACTACGACGACTGGATCGCCGGAGCCTCCGCCAAGATCGAGAACCGCTCGTGGCAGGACCTCCGGCTTGCTGCGGCGGTTCACTACGAGCGCGATCATCACGAGGAATGGGAACCCGCCACACCCACCTACACCTTCGAGGACGAGACCCTCTCGATCGGCTTCGAGGCGGAACGGACGCTGCTCTGGGACGCCAGCCTGACCGCCGGCATCAGCCATGACTGGAGGAACATCCGGGAGGCGGTCGATACGAACACCGGCGCGCCTCTTGGTGGTTCGAAAACCTCCTCCTGGAATCCGCAGGTCATCTACCGCCAGTCGTTCGGCGATGCGATCGAGGGGCACCTCGGCTACGCTGGAAAGAGCCGCTTCCCGACCATCAAGGATCGCTACTCCTACCGGCTCGGTCAGGCCATTTCGAACCCGGACCTCCAGCCCGAATCCGCGGACCACTTCGACATCGGGATCCGCGGGAGCCATTGCGACGGCGATTTCAACTGGCAGCTCGGCCTGTTTTATTCCCGCATCACCGATGCGATCCAGAGGGTCGATAACGTGGCCTTCGATCCCTCGGGGGCGGGACTGTTCCAGCTCCGCAATGTCGGCAAAGTCGAGCACCACGGCCTGGAACTGGCCATCAACCGCCGGTGGAGCGAGCGGATCGAATCCGGCATCCGCTACGCCTGGACCGAAGCGGAGAACCGGACCGATTCCTCGATCTTCGTCACCGGCGTCCCCGAGCACGAGGTTCTGCTGTACTCCACGATCTCACCCGTTGAAGGGCTTCGTCTCATCCCCAGCTACACCTGGGCGGACTCGCGCGTGGTCACCACCACCGGAAAGCGGGTCGGACATTACGCCCGGTTGGATTTCCGGGCGGAAATCCAACCCTCCGATGCATGGACGCTGGGCCTCGGCGTCACGAACCTCCTCGACCGCAACCAGCAACTGGACGAGGGCTTTCCCGAGCCCGGCCGCAGCTACTATCTCGATCTGAAATATGAGTTCTAGAATCCTGATCCTGCTCTTCCTCCTGCTCCCGCTTTTTTACCTCCGTGCGGATCCTCTCCTCCGGTTGCATGATGGGGAAAAGTGGACCGCCATCGACCGGGCAAAATGGGAGAAGCTTCCTCGGACCAAGGTCAACGCCACTTCCCGGTCGGAGGAAAAGACGGTCTTCGAAGGAGTGCCCATCGGCGAGATCCTGAAGCTTCTCCATGCGCCTACTGGCGACCAACGGCGGGCGGAGAAGATGAAGCTGATGGTGCTGATGACGGCCCGGGACGGCTATCAGACCGCCTTCTCGCTCGCCGAGCTCGACGACAGTTTCCGGAAACGCGGGATCATCCTCGCGGACTCCGCTTCCGGGAAATCTTTGAGCGATTTCGAAGGCCCGCTGATGATCGTCGTTCCCGACGAGGAGCGGCATTCCCGCTGGATCCGGCAGGTCAGCCAAATCGCACTGATCACCGTCCGAAATTCTCCGCCGCCGTGAACATCCCGTAGGCGCGAAATCACGAAAGGAAATCGACTGCTGCCAAGTCCGGTATCAAATCTGGAACCCGATTGAAGCCACGCTCAAGGCCGTCGACGAAGTCGCCAACCGGCTCGGGCATCCGGTGGAGGAAGCCATGTCCGCCTACCGCTCGGCCGCCTACAACCGGAAGATTTCCGGAGCGACCAAGTCCCTGCACAAGAACAACGCTGCCCTCGACGTGAAGTTCCCGGTCGCCGCCAACACCGCGAGAAAACTGCGGGCGCAGGGATTTTCCCGTGAAGGTGTCGGGCGATATCCATCGTTCACCCACATTGACACCCGGGGGGCACAACGTGGACTGGTGAAGGCTCCATCGACCGCCACCCCCCAGTTTCATGCCCGGAAGCGACGACCACTTCTCCCGATGCCGGGCGACTCAGTCTCCGCTCGCCCATCGCGATCCAATACCATCCGAGGTCTGCTAACGAAGAAAGCTGGGCACCGGCGTGCCGGAACTACATTTCCGAGTCATCAGGGATCAACTGAGCCAACTCAATAACGTGATCTCCCTTGATATCCCTCGTCGACTTTAGCCACTTGCTTCTTTCGGGACCGGACGCCGATGCCCCCCTTGGACAATATGTATTTCCGTGTCAGTCCGTCCGCTTCGAAAAACCTGATTTTCTGGCGAACGATTTCCGCTCCCGGACGGAAATAGGATGATGAGATTCGTTAAACGCTTGGGAATCGCGGGAATTTCGCTGGTTCCCCTCTGGTGTCAGGCCGCCCCTGGAGATCCGGATCCTTCCTTCGCCCCGATCGTGAGAAATGCGATTCCGCCCGGTTCGGTGCGGGTGTTGCCGGACGGGAGTGTGCTTCTCGGCAGTTCGTGGGAGGGATTCGATCACATCGACGACATGCCGGTGGGCGACCGGATCCTGCTCGGTCCCGATGGCGAGGTGTCCGGCGAACCGGTTCCCGGGCTCCTGGAGCCGCTGGGTAATCTGGCGTTCGTCGACGGCATTTCGACCAGCGCATCCCGGGACTGGTTTTCACTGGGCCATGGCGAGTGGTTGCTTCCCGACGAGGCCGACGGATGGTTGAAACGGCAGGCGAACGGAACTCTCGTTCCTTTCCCTACCGCGTTGCCGGAGGGTCAGCGGATCGTTCCCCAGTTCGTGGCCGGTGACCGTTTGTGGGTGATCCGGACCGGGGGCGGACAGCGTTTCGCGGAGATCCGCGACCGTTCGGACGGTGCGATCGATCCTTCGTTCCAGCCGTCGGCCGATTGGCCGGACCAGCCTCTCCAGCTTATACCCGCGACGGGAGGCGGGGCGTGGGTGATGGGGGGAGATTCCTCCCCGCTCCTTTTGGCCAGCTGGTATGGCGGGGACAAGGCCAACGTGATTTTCCGGATCGCGGATGACGGCTCTTTCGATGAAATGGTCAGCCCTGTGGAGGTCAATCATTACGCCCGGCCCTCGTTGTCTCCCGCCGCCGACGGTTTCCGGGTGGTAACCGGACGCGACAGAAGGTTTTCCCTTTTCTACGATTCGGCTGAAACCCGGACCATCGACTGGCATGACGACGAAGCGGCATCCACCCGGAGGATGAGCTTCGTGTTCCCCCGCGGCCGACCCTTCACCTGGGCGGAGGATGCGACCGGGGCGGTGGTGTCGGTGGGGCGCGACGGACGTTTGCAGCGTTTCACCGGCACGGATACGACGGACACGTCTTTTGTCGGTCCTGGCCGGGCGCGGTCGGTGATTGCCTTGCCGGACGGCAAATGGCTGGTGGACGGCACGCGCCGTTTGCTGGCGGACGGGCAGCCCGATCCGGATTGGCATGTGTCCAATCCGACCGCGCCGGGACAGGTGCGCTCGATCCAAGCTCTGACGGACGGCAGGCTGTTGGTCGAGGGGCGTTTCTCGTCGTTTGAGGGAGCGGCGGCGCGGGATCTCGTCATAATGAATGGCGACGGGTCCGTCGATCCGGGGTTTGTGGCCGACCCGCGGGCCGCCTTCCCCGTTTCCGCCGCGTTTTCCGAGGGGGCGGTCTATGTGGTGACCGGGTATCCGGTGAACTTGCCGGGTGGAAGCGTATCGAATCTCGTCAAGCTGGGTTCTGGCGGAGGGCTCGATGAAACCTTCGACGCCGAAGAAGGCACACAACTTTGGGGCGGCCGGTTCACCCAAGTTTTCGCCCAACCCGGGGGCGGGCTGATCGCCGTGAGAAGGAGCGAGGCGGAGGTTCCGATGGAAACCGTGTTTTTCATGGATGCCACGGGGACGGTGCAGGCACGACTTCCCTCCTCAATATCCCGGCTCGGGCGGACGGTGCTCCCCTTGTCGGCGGGCGGATGTGTCGTGGGACCGGTGATCCATGGGGCCGACGGCACGCAGCTTCGCCAACTCGGAGGGTCAGCGGAACTCAACCCGGTCTGCGAATGGCAGGGTGGCGTCCTTTTCACGGAAACCCGCTCGTCGGATCCGGCACGACAACGTCTGAGGTGGTGGCGGGATGACAGATGGGTGGCCGGCTTCGCCGCACCGCCGCTGACGGGAGGTCAGGGTGTCCTCCATGCGACGGAAGGAGACGAAGGCAGGCTCTATCTGGCGGCGAATTGGGTCGGCGTCGGCTGGCGGATCCGCCGCATGTTGCCGGACGGGTCGATCGACGAAGCGTTCGCCGCCCCGGAGTGGAAGTTCCGGGTGCGGAGGGACGCGGGCACTTGGAGGATTGCGGGAAGCAGCGGGCTTGAGAACTTCGATCCCGCGAGCTGGGACAGGGCCGTCATTCCATCCGACTGGGCGTATCATCCCGGCACCTCGAAGCTGTGGGTGGGAGGCTCTTTCAATCTCGTCGATGGCCATGCGAGGGACGGGCTCGCCCGTCTGGAGGCGGGCGGCGTGTCTCCTCCCTCGGGCGAACCCCTCACCGCCTATGACTCATGGGCCATCGCCATGGAGCTTGGCGAAAGTGGTCCGGAAGACGACGACGATGGCGACGGGGTCGTCAACGCGCTGGAGTTCCTTTTCGGCTCCGATCCTCGCCAGGCATCCGAAGGGGCGCGGGTTGATGTCGGGGGCGAGATGGCGGTCTTCAGTTATCCGGTCAGTCTTGAGGCCCTCGACTCGACCCACGAAGTGGAATTCAGTGACGATCTGGTAGGTTGGGAGACAGCCGATGAAACCAACGCGCTTCTCACCTCCGGCCCGGAGGTCGGTGATGTGATCCGGATCAGCGTTTCCCTTCCAAGAGCGGATCAACGGAGGCTGTTCTTCCGGCTACGGGCCGAAGTTCGTTAATCTGATGCATGCCGCTCGACCAAGGCAGTTGGAAAGGACGATGAGGAAGGGAGAAGACATGCCTGAATCAGCTTGCCATTCCTCGACCGACCCTCCCTCCCTGCTTTGGGACGGCACTTGGCTGCTCGAGCGCATCGCAGGCGGAGATGGCAACGCATTGGAACAACTCTACCGGATGTGGGGGGACCGGCTTTTCAGCATGGCGGCCCATCTCCTCGGCGACGAAGGCGCGGCCGACGAGGCGCTGCAGGATTGCTTCCTGAGAATCTGGAAGAAGGCGGGGGAATACGATCCCGCCCGATCCCGGGGCTTCACCTGGGCGGGCATGATCCTGCGCGGCATTTGCCTGGACATGCTTCGCAAGCGCCGCCGCCGCGCGCCGGTGTGGGCGGACGAAAGCGCCATCCCCGAACTCGGAGTGCCCGCGTCCCACGGCGGTGTCGAGGATCTGCTCTTCAGGGACACCGTCCGCCGGGTGGAATCGGCGCTTCGAGGACTTTCCGAAGACGAAGCGGGGATCGTGAGGACGGCCTTGTTCGATCCCGCCACGATCGACGAGCAGGCGGTCCGCTGGAAAGTGCCGGTGGCCACCGCCAAAACCCGGCTGTTTCGCGCGATGAAGAAACTGCGCAAACTGATGGAGAACCCAAAAGGAGGAACACCATGAAAAAATCGGATCGTGAAGACGCCCTGATGCGGGCGCTGGATCTCTTGCCGCAGGCTGACGCTTCGCGAACGGACCCGAAATTCGCGAGGAACGGCGATCTTCTCGACGAAGCGGACGCTGCCAGGGAAACGGCCATCAATGTGTGGCTGGCGTCCTCACGCTTGAGCGCCGCCCCTCCCGGGACCCTCGGACGGATCATGGACAAACTGCCTCCACCATCCCCACCGGTTCGCGGGCAGGCAGAGATTTCCCGGCCGTGGAGGCTTGCCGCCGTGGCCGGCTGGGCGGCGTCCATCGCTCTCGCCTGCACATGGTATTTCACGTCCTCACGGGAGTCTTCCATGATGACGCCCGCGATCGGGGAGTCGGTGGACCTTCCGGAAGCGGTTCCCGATACACGGGAGAATCAGATCCGCACCTCACCCACGAGACTGGACAGACCTCGTCGTCCCCATGAGGAACGCCGACTCCGGGAAGAAATCACGCGTCTCAGGGAGATCGTGGAAAGCGCTAACGGAAAAGATCACCTTCCGAAGGTCAGGAAACTGTCTCGCCCCGGAAGCGCGGGCAGGAATTCCGAGGAATCCCGGGAGCATCTCCGAAAGCTGTTGGTCGATGCACTGCGCTCGTCCTTGGAGGCGGAAACAGGAGCGCCCGGTGATCCCGCCTCATTGGTGATCGAACGCGGATGGCCGATTGAGGGGGTGATTCCTGCGGATAGTGACATGATCGTCCGCCACCGGCATTTTCCTGAAACCTCGTGGGAGGAGTTCGGCCTCTGGCAATCGGACGACGGCACCTACTACGACCCGGCGAGCGATATGATCTGGTTTCCCGATCCCGATCAGCGTGGCTTCATCGGACGGCTCGCCGATGCGGGAGATGATCTGGATGGATTCCATCCTGGCGCTGGAGCCGCTCAAACCCAAAAGGTCACACAGACGGAACCCGGTGGCTTTCTGATCGAGAAGCCGGAAGACGGCACGGTGGATGCGGTAATCGAGGGAATCAATCCACCGTCCGAAGGCCAGACGACATGGCTGGTCTGGACCCTGCCGGATGGCAGCACCAACGAGCAGCCACTGGCCGAATCGATGTTCACCGGAAGCGGAACGATTCTCGTCAATTCGGGGTTTGGCATGGAGCCTATCGGAAACATGGGCATGGCTCCGAATGTCGGCGCAGGAAACACGAACCTGGAGATCGAGGTGCGCACCGACGACGGAACCCTGCTGGGAACGGTTCTGGAGAGCGGAGATTGACCTGCAACCGGGTTCCCTCCTCCGGTTGATGGAATCGATTTCAGCTCAGGTGCTGTGAATGAATCGGAGGCCAGAGGCGCGGACGCGGCAAATACGAGACCGCCACCGGTCAAAGTCCATTCGTCAGCTCATAGGCTTGCCGATCGGGCCCGGGCGTTCCCCCTCAGTTTCAGGACAACACCTTCATCGATCCTTTCCGATCCCTTTCGAAAGCATGCAGGAGCCGGCCCTCCGGATTGATGAAGCGCACCGTCAGTTTCTCTTCGGTGACATGGATGTGGTTGAAACCACGGGTCTTCATCGAAAAATCCTTTCCGGCTTCGGCGACATCGTGACGGCTCGCACCACCGCCTCCTGAGACGATAAAATCCTGCGCATACCCTTCGGCACGCAGATGCTGGAGGGTGTGATCGTGGCCGGCGAAGCAGAGGGAGACGCGGGGATCGCCGAGGGCATTCTTCCATTCCTCGCGCAGCCTCCGGCGCTCCCGGTCCCGATCCGGCTTGGCGTGGGAGAACAGCGGATAGTGGGACGCGATCCAGATCCATTTCGCCTTAGTGGGCCGCTTCAGCTCGGCGGCGAGCCACCGCCGTTGGGCGATCTTTTCCTGAGGTGTCAGCGCACCTTCGAAGTAGTTCCCGTCGAGAAACAGAATCTTCACCAACGGATCGTTCACCGGACCGAGTTCGCGGGAATACCACTTGGCCGGCATTTTCCACCGCGACCCCGGGTTGCGAACGGAGTGACCCAGCTCCATGTCCGCCTTCGCCCGGCCTTGTTTTGAATCGTAACCGGGACCGTAGTCATGGTTGCCGAGAACGGCGTAGAACGGGCAATCGAGGGACGCCTTCGGGTAGTAGCCGCCGAAACGCGTCGGAATGGTTTCGGGTGAAAGGTGGCCGTAGAAATTGTCTCCCAGCGCGAGAACGGCGGCGGGCGACATGCGGCTTTCCTTCACCAGGCCCACCATAGCATCCGCCACCGCTCGTTGCTTGGCATTGTTGGTCCCGAAGTCACCCAGGGCGAGGACATGGAGGCCTGCCTCCCCCATTCCAGCAGCCGCTTCGAGGTTCCCCGAAGCTGCCCCCGCAAGCAGGCCGGAACTGAACAACAGGGTGGTCTTGAGGAAGTCGCGGCGGGAGGTGGCTGGATGGGCTGGCATGGATTCGGCAATTCGCTTGGGGGATACGAGCGGCTCCATCGGGAAATTGCCGCCGGTCTGCTTTTCACAGAAGTGCTCGATCTCGGAGAAACCATTCATGCCGCAGAGCATGGCGGAGACGACCATGAAAAGGATCTCGCCAACTGCGATCAGGTAGCCGTCGACGTCCCAAAGCTGGATCGAGACCTACATGGTAGTCGCAAGACCATCCTTCTAGGTTCCGGCAGTGCGATCCGAAAGCATTCAGAATCAGCTCCATAACCGAACGGAGCGCCGCCGGAGGCCCATTTGAGTCGGTGACTTGCCTGCCGGCCCCGACACCACTTTTTACCGACGTTTTACGCACCAACGGGCTCCAGCATGCTGAAATCACCGGATGATGAGCCTCATCCCGCATGTTGTTTTTGCCGCCTTACTCCTCTCTGCTTCGATCGATCCCCTGCGGGCGCAGGACAAGGAGGCGGGGATGCAACGTCGGATCTCCGTCACCGGCACGGTGGAGTTCAAGACTCCTCCGGACGAAATCGTTTGGAACATCCGTCTGGTTGACGAGAATCCGCATCTCGCGACGGCCAAGGAAAGCAACGATGGTAAGATCTCTGCAGTGCTGGCGCTACAAGAGACGCTGGAAATCGATGCCGGGAATCTCGAGACAGGCCATCTGAACATCGAACGCGAATACGAGCGCGGCGCGCATGGAGAACGCGGTGACTTCAAATATTTCCGGGTCAGTCGCCAGGTGGTCATTCGACAGCAGGACCTAACGCGCTTCGACGAGTACCTCGATGCCCTTGTTTCCAGCGCGGAAATCGAGGCGAACTTTCAGTTCGAGTCCTCGAAAATGCAGGACCTTCGCGCCGAGGCGCGGTTGAAAGCCATGGGCATTGCGAAAGAAAAGGCCTCCGGGATGGCGGAAGCGGTGGGCGCGAAGGTCGGCCGGGTCCTGACGATCAACGAGCACTCGGAGGGAGAATTGCCCAATCGCGCCTTTACAAACAATTCGATGTCATTCGACTCAGCACCCATCATCGACCGATCCTCGGGAACGATGATCCCGGGCGCGCTAAGTACCAAAGTCACCGTTTATGTGAGTTTCGAGCTCGAATGAGCAGGGTGTCCCCCCAGCCGGTATGGTTTGAAATCAGCAGAAGGCCTCAAAGGAGCGCGCCAAAGATATGTCGGACCGGGTCATCAGGACGAGCTGAGAATCAAAGGGGGGTCGATCAGGCATTACGCCCCACTCGAACCTCCGGGTCGCCGTCCTCCTACCGCTCCTCGACGACCTGCCCGCCTCCGCCGTTTCAACGGAAGAGGGACCAGATGCCCAGCGCGAAGAACCCGACCCACACCGCCGCGATGTGGGCGATACCGAAGCTGCGCGCACCCGGGGACTCATCGGCGTGTTCGGGATTGGGGCCGAAAAGCGCTCCATACTTCGTGACCAGCCAGCCACCGAAGACGATCCAACCGAAGAGGAAGAGGACGGTGAGTAACTTGATGAAAATGATCATGCGGGGTGCCGGAAGCCTGCCATTCCCCTCGCCTCCGGAAAGGTACAGATCGCCCCGATTCACAGCGGCACACAATCTGTCATGGGCTTTTTTGATTCCCGCTGTATCTGGAAGGCCGCGGACAACCCCGCACGCTCGACTTCGATGCCCGCCGCCACACCGCTGTACCGCAAACTCTCCAGCACGCTCGCCGGACTCATTCGCGCTGGCACCTTTCCGCCCGGGTCCCGTTTTCCCTCCATCCGGCGCACGAGCCGCGAGCATGGAGTGAGCATCACCACGGCCATGGAAGCCTATCGGTGCCTTGAGGACGAAGGCTACCTCCAGGCGCGCGCCCGCTCCGGCTACTACGTCTCACCTCCGGTCATTTCCCCGGATCGCTTTCCCACCACCGGCACCCGTCCATCCAGCCCGCTGAAAGTGACTCATGGCACGCTGTTTGAGACCGTCATCGATCACGCGAGCGGCCAAGGTGCCGTATCCTTCGCGACGGCGGCGCCCGGAAAGGGCATTGTGCCGGAAACCCGTCTCGCATCCATCAGCCGCGAGATCATACGTCGCCACGGCCTGGAGGCGCTGAGCTACACGCCTCCGCAGGGTCGATGGGAGCTGCGCGCGGCTCTTTCCCGCCGCCTCTACAATCTCGGCCTAACAGTCGCACCGGACGAAATCATCACCACGCAGGGCGCGACCGAAGGCCTGATGCTCGCGCTGCGGGCCACCGCCGAACCGGGAGATCTGATTGCAGTGGAAGCTCCCTCCTACTTCGGCACCCTGAATCTGATCCGCGACCTTGGTCTGCGCGTCATCGAAATTCCTGTCGATCCCCGCAGCGGACTCGTCGTCGAAGCCCTCGAAGTTGCCTTGAAGAAGCACCGTATCGCCGCCTGCGTGGTGCAGCCACATTTCCAGAACCCGATCGGGAGTCTCATGCCTGAGTCCCGGAAAAAGGCCTTGTCCGCCCTCGCGGAACAACACGGCTTCGCCATCATCGAAGACGACGTGTATGGCGACCTGGCCCATGACGGCACCCGCCCTTCGTCGATCGCGCTCCACAGCGATCGGGTGATCCATTGTGGGTCGGCGTCGAAGACCATTGCTCCTGGTCTTCGCGTCGGCTGGCTGTTACCGGGAAAGTGGCATGCCGAAGTCCGGCGGCTGAAAGGTATCCAATGCCCGTGGAACGGGACTCTTTCCGAATTCGTGATCGCCCGTTTTCTGGATGCAGGCGGCTACGACCGCCACCTGCGGCGCATTCGGAGGCTCTACGCGGAACAATGCGCGCAAACCCGCGAGGCGGTCTTGAGCCATTTCCCAGAGGATGCCCGTGTGAATCAACCCGCCGGCGGATTCGTGCTGTGGTTGGAAATGCCCGCGGGCTTCGACGCGCGCAGCTACACCGCCGCGGCCTTGCGCAAAGGGATCGGCATTTCCCCGGGGCCGATTTTCTCCGCCACCGCCGGACTGAACCACTGTTTCCGTCTCGCCTGCGGTTTCGCTTTCGGCACGCGCACCTTGGAAGCCATCGCCACACTCGGTAAACTGGCCCGCCATCATCGCTCGTGAATGCGGCACGACATGGATGGTGGTCGGGACTCGCAGGTGTCACGATCTTCGGTTTCACCCTGCCGGCAACCCGCCTGGCGGTCGGCTCGCTGGATCCGATGCTAGTCGGATTGGGGCGTGCCGTTGTCGCTGCCATCCCCGCCGCCACCCTGTTGATTCTCACCCGCCAACCCCGACCTCGGCCGGATCAATGGAAACGGCTCTTCATTGTGGTATCCGGTGTTCTGGTCGGCTTCCCGGTTTTGATAGCGTGGGCGATGCAGCGGGTGGATGCCTCCCATGGAGGCGTGGTGCTGGGTATCCTTCCCCTCGCCACCGCCTGCGCCGCATTCTTCCGTGCGGCCGAATCCCCTTCCCCGCGCTTCTGGATCTGGAGCGGGGCGGGCAGCGCCACCGTTCTCGCTTTTGCCCTGAGCGAGGCGGGAGGAAAGGCGACGCCGGCGGATGCTGCTCTCCTTGCGGCCGTCGCCTGCGCCGCGATCGCCTATGCCGAAGGTGGCCGGCTTTCCCGTGAACTCGGCGGCTGGCAGGTCATGTGCTGGACGCTGGTGCTCGGGTTCCCACTGCTCATCGGTCCCACCGCCTTCCTCGCATTCCGACACGGCCTGCACGCCACCCCTGCTGCGTGGGCCGGCTTTGCCTGGCTGGCGCTGGGCAGCTCCTTCCTCGGCATGTTCGCCTGGTATCACGGACTCGCCCTTGGCGGCGTTGCCAAGGTCGGGCAACTCCAGTTACTCCAACCCTTCTTCACCTTTCTCTTTGCAATGGTCTTCCTCGGTGAACGCTTCGGCTGGCAACCCATTGCCTGTGCCGCGCTGGTCGCTGCCTTCATCGCTCTCGGCCGCAGTGAAACGCACGGAGTGACACCAAAGCGACCTTCGCAGTCACCCGACTCGGAACCCGTTTCGCGTTCAAAGCAGTCAAGCCAGGCCTCCTCCCCCTCGCGACCGTCCGGATGAAGTAGTCTGGCCAAACGGAGCCAGGGACCTTGTTGTGATGTGGTAGGTATAGGGTGACGCAGCCAATCGAAACAACCGCGAAACGGAGAGAAGAACCCACAGCGCCGAGTTTAAGGCGCGGGTGGTCCTTGAATCGCTCAAGGGAATCAAGGCCGTCAACCCACAGTCATCACAGAAGCATCTCGACCCTCTTTAACCTCGCGTGCTTGGGCACGGACACGCAAGAGACGAGCGTTCAGCAGGATCACCTGCACAAAACCAGAATCGCCGATCTGCTCGCTTCTTGGGGGGTCAAAAACCATTTTTTCAACCATTTCGGACCTCCTTGCCTAATATAATCATTGGCTTCCTCCCACTTTAGGGACCGCAACTCCTGGCAATACTCCCAAGAGTCTTGACTGCCTTTGCCGCTCGATCGTTCCAAGGAAAGCCGCAATTCAGGCGGAGACAGTGCTTCAATCGACAGGTCGCCGAAAAAATGGAGCCGGGGATCAGACTGATTCCCTTCTCCAAGGCTTTGGCAGCGAGCTTTTCCGCATCGTAGTCTTCGGGCATCTCCACCCACAGCACGAATCCTCCGCGAGGTTGGTTGACCCGCGTGCCATCAGGAAAAGCTTCGATCACCGCTTCGCGCATCCGGATACAACGCTCCGAGAATAGCGCTGAAATTCGCCGTAGATGTCGTTCCGCCCCTCCGCCCGAGAGATACTCCGCCACAACAAGCTCTGAGTGAGTAGCGGTGGACAGGTAATGTACGGTCTTTAGTCGCTTCACCTGTTCCAGGAATCTTCCCGGCACGATCCACCCCACCCGTAGCCCGGGTGCCAAGTTTTTGGAAACGGAACTGCAGAGGACGACCCGGTTTTCATTATCAAAGTGCGCCAATGCTCTCGGACGCGGTCCAGAGTGACAGAGGTCACCATAAAGATCGTCCTCGATCACGATGAAATCCTGTTTGCCTGCTAGTCCAACTAGCCGGCGCTTTGCCTGATCGCTCATACACGAGCCCAAGGGATTTTGAAAATTGGGTTGGACGATGCAGACCTTGATGCGGTGGCGATCCGAGATCTTCTCAAGCGCATCGAGATCGATACCTTCTTGTGCGTCCATGGGGACCTCCACCACCTTTAAGTTCAGGTCCTGCGCCAAGTGCAGAATCCCGAAAAAAGTAGGAGCCTCGACGGCAACCACATCCCCTGGGCGGGTGGTCGCACGAAGCGCCAGCGATAGCGCCTCGGTAGCGCCCTGAGTTGTTACGATTTGGTCCGGATCCGCCTGTACGCCAGCTATTAGCAATCGTCGAGAAATCGCCGTTCTCAGTTCGCGCCTGCCAGGTGGCATCGTGTATCGGAAAGCGGCTGGCCCATAACGCCGTGCGACGGCGTTGCTGATGGATGACAGACGCCTTGAGGGGACGATCTCGTCCCCCGGCACCGCAGCCCCAAACGGAACCACCTTGGGATCGGCCACTGCCTCCATGACCGCTTTGAAGATCTCGGGAGACTCGACGGCGACCGGCCCTCGGATGGACTTCGCTGGACGCGGCAGTTCTCCGTTCAAAATCTGCGGAGGTTTGACAAAGTATCCCGACCGGGGCCGTGACTCGATCACTCCTTGGTCCTCCAACCTTCCGTAGGCTTCCAGCACGGTGGTGATGCTGACACGCTGTTCGCGGCTCAGCCGCCGCACCGAAGGCAGCCGGCTCCCAGAAGCGAAGGTCCCGCCTCGGATGAGCCCGCCAATCCGATCCGCAAGTTCCTGGTAAAGTGGATCGCTCATAGGTGCGACGAAGGTTCAATGGAAACGCCGCGCTGGCACTAGTGACAGATGCAAGGTTGACCGACCAGCACAGAACCTCAATTTTCAACTGTACCTTCCGACAAGCATTCTCCTGTGTCTGTTCTCTTTTTGGCGGCGATGGGAGGGTTACTCAATGAAGATCCGCTCCCAGCTCGCCCGCTCTGTTTCCCGAATAGAATTCCAGACCAAAATTGCACGAAGCCTGAGCGATGGAGCCTCGCGATTGACCCACGCGGCAAGGGTCTATTTTGAAACCCCTCACGGCTGTGAGATCACGGCACGTTGGACCGGCGGTGAAAGGCTGCGTACGGCCACAAATCGGGGAGGCCAACGCGCTCCCGCGAAGGGCTCGGAAAATGCGGATCAACGACAATCCTCTTCACGAGCTCGTGCTGTGGAAAACGGGCAGACGATCAATCGACGCTCGAACGCTCGCCCACTTTGGCCTCCACGAGTTTAGCAAGCAAGGAGGTGGCCTTCATATCCACCCGCGGGTTGCACCCGGCTAGGCGAGCGAGTTCCTCGTTCAGGAACCTCATCTCGGTCGGTCTGCCCGCCCGCACATCCTGAAGCGTCGAGATCAATTGCGTGGAACGGCCGCTGATCGAAAGGATGGAGTCCATGATCTCTTCTTCCGCCAGCGTCACGCCGCGAACCGCTGCCAATCGAACGCATTCCCCAACCACGGCTTCCGCAACCTCCCGAGCAGCTACATTTCGGCAGAAAAGGCCGTTGTCCTCCTCCATAATTGTGCAAATCGAATTGAACACGGAATTGATGATCGTCTTCCTCCAAACCTCAGGGGTGATGTCAGGTTCGGAACGGAAGGGCATGAACGGCGTGGATAAGGTCGCGACCGATGCCAGGAGTGCCCTTTCCGAACCTGCGACGATCCCCAGTGGCGATTCCCGAATCATCCGAAAGGAGAACCGATCCTGGCCTTTAGCCTGGCTTGTAGCGTATACAACTGCGCGCTGGACACTGGGGAAACCGGCCTCGATGAATGGTTTCTCCACTCCCAGTCCATTTTGGAGTAGAATGATTGGGCCCTTCACAACCCGCGATCGAAGCACCTTCGCGAGGGAAGGATTTGCGTAGGCTTTGCATGCCACCACGACGAGCCCAATCCGAGCAGGCAAGCTCGCAACCGACACGGTCTCGACCGTCGCTGACACCCTCTCGAATGGGGTATCCACCGTGATCTCGTCCGAACGGGGATGGAAATCGCCTCTGCTTGTTCGCACCAAACGGACTTGCGTTCCCGCGCGCGACAAAAAGACGGAAAAAGGCGCACCGATCGCACCGCCTCCCAAAATATGGATCGCCTCGCTTTGTGAAGCAGAGCCGTCGATTCTACTCATGGCAATGCCAGGTAAGAAACTTCGGTGACCTACCAAGGTGCCGCTTGACGTCCAGCCATCCGGCGACACCCACGCTGATTGTCGTGCAAGGCTCGAAGATCCATTCAGTCGTCCTCACCATAATAATCGGTGGCCTTATTGTCCAAGCAGATTCCGAGCGGCTTGAGGTACACCTTTCCGCTATCGGGATAGGTACAAATGTCTGAGCGGGGATTGTCGGCAACCACAAGGTAGACGAGATCCTCCACCCCATTGTTTTCCAGCTGATGAGTATCCCCGGGAGCAGCGAAGATCACGGCCCCTGGAATGATGGACCGCGAAGCACCACCCTCATGAAGCACACCCGTTCCCGACAACACCAAATAGAATTCGGACTGGGCAGCATGGTAATGCAGCGGAAAGTTCGCCTTCCCGGGAGGAATGCGGGCGAGCTCGACATCGAAGGGGTGCCCGCCTCCCCAATCGCCGACATCCTTGATGCCTCCCACCGCAAGACTGAGCGATTTGCGAAAGATCTGGTAGCGTCCGCGTGGCGACACCCGCACCTTTTCCTCAATGGTATCGATATTTGAGATCCTCATATTTGCTTTCATTTCCCGCCGGCGATATCTACGAATGAACCTGTAGTGTAGGACGCTTCAGACGACAAAAGCCAAAGCACGGCCGCCGCGACTTCGTCTGGCCTCCCCCCGCGCCTCATCGGGATGATATCCCGCAACCGCTCGATCCTGTTTGGCTCGCCGCCCGCTGCATGGATATTCGTGTCAATGAACGCCGGGCGGACGGCGTTCACTCGGATTCCCTCGGCTGCGACCTCCGCAGCCAGCCCAATGGTGAGAGTGTCCACCGCTCCCTTGGAGGCAGCGTAATCGACGTATTCACCCGCAGCGCCAAGCCGGGCTGCTGCTGACGAGACATTGACGATCGCCCCTCCCCGCCCGCCATGCTTCGTCGACATTCGCTTCACGGCCTGACGGGAACAAAAAAAGGTCCCCAGGACATTGGTTCTGAAAACCCTCTCAAGGCGGGGTCCATTAAACTCGTCAACCCGACCTTGCTTCTCCAGGGTTCCGGCGTTGTTGACCAAGCCCAAAAGGGTTCCCCATTCGTGATCCACGGTCTCAAAGATTCGCTCCACGTCACTCTCGCTGCCAACATCGCCTTGAACGGCCATCGCCATTCCCCCGCAGAGGTTGATACGTGAAACAAGCTTGCCGGCAGCCTCCTGGCTATGCCGGTAATTGATGCACACCGCGTACCCACGCGACGCCGCCAAGGCTGCCGTCGCTGCACCAATGCCACTGGCGCCACCTGTTATCAAAAGAATTGGTTTCATTCCCGGAGAAGAAAGATCGGGCAGGCTCAGCTGTCGGTCACCATTTTCGTGAACGTGGTGCTGCGCTCGCCTTGGAGCATCCCAAGGCAGGACGACGACGAACAGGTGCAGCTCCTCATTTGCGGACCCGGTACAGTATTACCGGAAGGAGGTAGGTCACCCCGCTTGGCGTTTCTTCTTTCTCCGGAGCCAGCGAGTCCATTTTTTGATCGATAAGGTCTCTGCTTCCCTCGAGGAGGATGTTTTTCACCGAGGCTGGGATCCGGTCTCCCATTACGGTCCGGCTCCGATCTTGAGTAAGCCGGGCAGCAGCCGAGGCGAAGGTTGCGAGAAGCTTTCGTCCGGAAGCGTCTTTAGTGTTCTGATTTTCAAGCCGGGTGGCGGGAAGCCCCGCTCGACCGTCGTCTGCAAGGTAAGTTCTACCGTCGAAGGCGACCTGCTGAACCTGTCCGGCTACTTCCGCCCATTCTCCTGAAGGCAACTGAACCTGCCACTTCGGACTGAAATAGAACCGGCCCCCGCGAATGCCCTGAACTTTGCCGCGAAGGGAGGGGTGCGAGTCCCCCCTCGAGCACCACTCTCTTTTCAAGGGGTTACGGCAGTCCGTAACCCCTTCTTCGTTTGGCGCCGCTCTGCTTCGGTGGGTAGAGGTTCGTGAAACGGGCCAACAGCCCTGCCTATTCTTTCAAACCCGGCGGCATGTCGCCGGCGATCACCTTGCGCAGCCGTGAGGTGGCGGCACGGCCGATGGACAACCGCTGCGTCATCCCCTCGAAGCTGAGCAGCGACTCGTTCCTCGACTTCCTTTCGATCTTCCTGAGGAGCTTGGTGTGGATGATCGATGACCGGTCGATCCTGGCAAACGCCTCCGCCGGCAGAGCCCGCTCCCAATCCGCCATGCCGCGGAGCACCACCAGGGAGTTATCCTCTCGCAACGAGACCCTGGTATAGGCTCCCAGCGCATGGATCGCCACGATATCCTTGATCGGAACCAGACGCCGCGTCTGCCGATCCCCCAACTCCACCTGGCTGTCCAAGGTCCAGCCTTCCTGCGCCATCTCCGGCACCCCTTGGACCGCCTGCTCCAGGCGCTGCACGGTCATCGCCAGGCGGTCCGGGTGGACCGGCTTGAGAAGATAATCGACCGCACAGACATCGAAGGCTTGGACGGCAAAATGATCGTAGGCGGTGACGAAGACGACCGATGGCTTGGTCGCTTCTTTCCCGGACTGCTTGAGGATCAGGTCCAGGCCGTTCCCCGGCGGCATCTCGATATCGAGGAAAACCACGTCGGGCTGCAACTCCTGCATTTTCGCCGCGGCGTCCGCCATCCCATCGGCTTCGCCAGCAACCCGGATGACCGGGTGGCGTTCCAGCAAGGTCGCGAGACGCTTCCGAGCCAGCCTCTCGTCATCCACCAACAAGGCACGAAGCGGATTCATAGGATGTCTCCTCCCTGGGGGTGCGGCGT
The DNA here is from genome assembly GCF_040362925.1 of Haloferula sargassicola. Classification (NCBI taxonomy): domain Bacteria; kingdom Pseudomonadati; phylum Verrucomicrobiota; class Verrucomicrobiia; order Verrucomicrobiales; family Verrucomicrobiaceae; genus Haloferula; species Haloferula sargassicola. The sequence goes on along the minus strand of NZ_BAABRI010000005.1, from coordinate 196,223 downwards.
TCCGTGATCGAGCGGGACCGCCACTTCGACATGGACCCAGCCGGCTTCCTCGCGATGTCTCAGGTCCGCCCGCCCGCCATAGAGCAGCTCCAGCCTCCGCCGGAGGTTGGAAATCCCGATCCCATGGGACCGCTGCGGGTCAAACTCCATCCAGCGACCGCTGTTGGCCACATCCAGTCGCAGAGCCTTCGCCTCACCATCCACCCGCGCGCCGATCCGGATGCGGAGCGGCGTGAGACTCGTCTGCCTGCCATACTTCATGGCATTCTCCACCAGCGGCTGCACCACGGCCACCGGGACACGCACCTGTCTTGCGCCTCCATCGGCCTCGATGTCATAGTGTAACTTCTCCTCGAACCTCGCCTTCTCCACCCGGAGATAATGTTGGAGGGCATCGAGTTCATCTCCCAGCTCCTGAAAGTCGCTGGTCGTCCGCAGGGAGAACCGGAGAAACTCCGCCAGCTCCTGGGTGATCGCCTCCACGGCATCCGGATCCTGCTTCTCCGCAAGGATCGAGTTGAGGGCATTGAAGAGAAAATGCGGATTTACCTGCGCGCGCAGTTGCTTCAATTCACTGGTCCTTGCGGCGGCTTCGCTCTGCGCGGCGAGCAAGCGCGTCTGACCAATCTCCAGGCGGAGTTTGATCCCGAAATACAAAAGGCTCCAAATCACCAACAAGCTCGCCCGCAACAGGATGCCCGTCTTCAGGATGAAATCGTGGAACTGAGTGGCCGGCAGTTTCCGGATCAGGCTGCCCGCCAAGCGCTGCGTCATCACCGAATCGATCCCGCCCAGCAACAGGCTCAGCAGCAACACCATCAGACCCAGTTGCCACAAGGGCCAGTGCCGCCAACCGATGCGTTGGTAAAACCACCTCATCGCCAGGGTCACCATCAGCCCGGAGCCGGTGCGCAGCACCAGGATCAATCCGGTGGCCGGCAAACTGAACAGCTGGATCAAGGGAAAGCTCGATAACGCGGCGACGCTGAACCACCCCGCCAACTGCAAGCTCCAAAACCACCGCCTGGCGGTCCGACCATCCGCCGCCTCCTCCAAGGGGATCGACGCCATTCCTTGAACGGCGTTCATCCTCAGAGGCATGGTGTGGAGGAGTTGAGCATGATTTGCGGCATCCGGCGGACGGATTCCAAAGCTTATCCTTCGTTCCGAGCAACGAAAGCAAACCGAAATATCCCGATTGGTGAAATATCCGGCCCGTTTCGTTCAATGAAGCGTGTGTTTCCCGGCTCATCCTCAAAATGGCCGTTCAGCCGTGCCCGATTCCCTGACCGTGTCCGATCGCCTGCCAACCTCCATCCGCCTCCGCCCGGGTCTTGCCCTCGCACTCTGGGGTTCCCTATCGTTGGCCGCCTCTGCATTCCCTCCGGCACCGTTCTTCACCTTGTACGGGATGGTGCGGGACGAGAGTGGAAATCGATTGCGCGTCGAGGGTGCGAGCGTCGTTTTCTTCAAAAGCGGAAACGAGTTCTTGCGTCAGCCGATCCAAGCCGGCGACGAACTCGACCGCAACTATCAGATCCGCCTGCGCATGGACATGTTGCGCAGCGGCACCCGCACCTACAACGCCCTCGCCAACAGCACGGGCACCTCTTTCACCCTCGGCGTGGTGCTGCACGATGTGGTGCACTATCCCATCGAAATGACCGCTTCACCGCATGCGGTCGGGGGGCCCGGAGAGCGGGTGCGGCTCGACCTGACGCTGGGCATCGACTCGGATGGCGACGGCATCCCCGACGCGTGGGAACAAAGCCAACTCTACGCCGGCGGTTTCCTCCCCGATGAGAACGGCTGGGACCTTTCACTGATCGGCCGCAATGGCGACTTCGACCACGACGGTGTTTCCAACTGGGACGAATACATCGCCGGCACCTACGCCACCGATCCCACCGATTATCTCACCCTGCAGATCACCGCCAGATTCCCCCACAGCGTCCGTCTCGGGTTCTACGGGATCCATGGTAAAACCTACTCTCTGGAGGTATCCAGCGACCTCCAGACCTGGCTCCCGGCCGATCTTTATCTGAGCAATCCGGCTGATCCGCACGAGGGCCCCGACGATCCGAACACTTCCGCCCGTGCTGCTCTGGATTACGAAACCGACGACTTCAATCCCAGCCATCCTCCTCTTCCCCAGAATGGTTGGAGTGCTGACCTCACCGGCGTGATCCAGCTCTACACCTTGGCGGAGACCTCGCAAAACACCTACTACCGCCTCAAAGTCCGATGAACGCCAGAACCTACGCCTTCATCGCAACGCTGGCCGCCGTTTCCCCGGCCGCCGCCCAGTGGAAAACGGAAACCTACACCCTCAAAGGAGGCTGGAACGCGATCTGGCTCCATGGCGACGCGACCCACGCCACCCCCGCCCAGCTGTTCGCGGCCTACCCGAACGTGCTCGAAGTCTGGCGATGGAACCCGAACCCGGACGCTGTCGGTTTCACCGGCTCGCCCACCGACCCCACCTCCACCAGCAGCGAGTGGACGATCTGGAACCGCGACGACCCGGAGGAACAGATGCTCACCTCCATGCTCGGCCAGTCCGCCTATCTGGTTCGTTGCAGCGGCGATGCTGCTACGATGACCACCGTAGCCATCGCCCAAAAGCCGAAACCGCCCGAGGCCACGTGGCTGATCAGCGGAGCAAATCTGATCGGGTTTCCCGCCGGGACTGCCACCCCGCCCTTGATGGCGTCCTACTTCGCCAGCTTCCCGGCGGCGATCACCTCGCCGGCAAAGATTTTCAAATACATCGGCGGAGAACTCGGCGCAGGAAACCCCCTTCAAGTCTCCGCCTCCTCCGAGCGGCTCGATCGCAACACCGCCTATTGGTTCGAGGCCGCCACCGTAGGCGACTTCACCGCTCCGGTGGAGTTCGAAATGCCCGGCAACCAGGGCATCGCCTTCGGCCGCACGGGAAACGTGATCACCCTGGGGGTCATGAACCGCACCACCAGCGCCATCACTCTCCAGTTCACCCCGGAAGCCTCCGAGCCCGCCCCGGCGGGGCAGCCCGACATCGCCGGAAGCGTGCCGCTCACCCGGCAGGTCGTCGATGAATCGGGCACCCCGGGCGATGTGCCGGTGCAGGGTGGCTTCTCGCTGTCGATTCCTGCGTCGAGCCGGATCCATGTCGAACTCGGCGTCGATCGCAGCCAGCTCGGCAGTTCGCCGGACGACCTTTTCGCCTCGTTCCTCCGCGTGACCGACTCCGCTGGGCTCAGCAACGTGCTGCTGCCGGTCAGCGCCCAGGTGACCTCCCCGGCGGGCCTGTGGGTCGGGCAGGCCGATGTTTCCTCCGTCACCAGCACGGTCGCCGGCAGCCCGGGCAGCACCACCTCGCGCGCGTTTCCCCTGCGTTTCAATGTCCACGTCGATGGGGGCGGCACCGCTCGCCTGCTGTCCCAGGTATTCGTCGGGACCCTCGATGGCGAAGGCGCGCTCGACGGCATCTGCATCCGGGAATCGGCGCTGCTGGCATCTGAAAAGGCAGACGCGCTCCGTTTCGTCTCCAGCCAAATGCCACTCGATCGCGTCATCTCCGGCGACGGCAGCTTCGCGGTCGGTTCCACGCTTTCCTACACCGTCACCATCCCCTTCAACGATCCCACCAATCCCTTCGTCCACACCTATCATCCGGATCACGATAACCGCGATGCCCGCTCCGCTCCGCTTCCGTCAGGCGTGGAAAGCTACGACATCACCCGTCATCTGAGCTTCACCTTCACCTCCTCCCCGCCGAACGGCGCCAACATCCGCGGCTGGGGCACCACCGTTTACGGAGGAACCTACTCCGAGTCCATCGAGGGCCTCAACAAGGCGCCCCTCACCGTCGGCGGCACGTTCATGTTCCGCCGCGTCTCTGAAAACGCCGACATCCTTCTCGACTAACCGACCACCCGCATGAAAGCCCTGCTCACCTCGCTTCTTCTCGCGCTCGCCCTTCCCGTGGCCGCGCAAGCGCCTTCGCTCCTGAGTTATCAAGGACGCGTCAGCGATGCCTCCGGGAACCTCATCGGCTCCGGCAGCGCCGTGAACCGCAAGGTCACCTTCAGTTTCTACGCCAGCAGCACCGGCGGCGCGCCTTTGTATGTCGAGACCCAGACGGTCACCATCTCCGGCGGCGAATTCAGCGTGCTCATCGGAAACGGCACCGGCGTCGCTGGCGCCCCCGGCCCCAGTGCCCCGGCCGTCCCCCCGTTCATCACGCTGCCTTCGATCATGAATGGCGATGTCTATCTGGGCATCACCGTCGATGACGGCACGCCCGCCGCCGATGCGGAAATCACCCCGCGCCAGCAGATCGTTTCCGGTGCCTATGCCTTCCGCGCCAAGGTCGCCGAAGGTCTGGTGGATGGAGCTCTCTCGACCGACATGCTCGCCGACACCTCCGTCACCACGAACAAGATCGGCAGCAGCCAGGTCACCGCCGCCAAGATCGCGGATTCCAACATTGTCACCTCGAAGATCGCCGACGCCAACATCACCACCGTCAAGCTCGCCAACCAAAGCGTCACCTCCGAAAAGCTTGCCGCGAATGCCGTCACTTCCTCCGAGATCCAGGACGGCTCCATCCGCACGGCGGACATCGGAAACGGCCAGATCAACTCCGCTCTCATCGCCAACGGCAGCGTCGCCTCGGTCGACATCGCCGATCACGGCGTGGCCACCGAAGACCTCGCCGATGGCGCCGTGACGGGTGCCAAGGTCGACGCCAACGCCATCGACTACAACAAGCTCGCCGCCGCCGTGCAGCAGGCCCTCTGCCCTGCCGGCACCATCCTTCCCTACGCCGGCGACAATGCCCCGTCCGGCTGGCTGCTCTGCAATGGAGCCACCGTCAGCCGCTCCACCTACTCCTCGCTTTATTCGGTCGTCGGCAACCGTTTCGGCAGCGGCAACAACAGCAGCACCTTCCATCTCCCCGACTTCCGCGGTCGCTTCCTCCGCGGACGCGATGGCGGCGCGGGCCGCGACCCCGACCGCAACTCGCGCGGCGCCATGAACGGCGGCGGAGCTACGGGAGACGCCGTAGGCTCGGTGCAGGGCGACATGCTTCAGAGCCACAATCACGGCTATCAGGACATCTACTATTCGGAAGGGGGTGGCCCGGTCAATGTGCCCGACCGACTCGGCTCCGGCGATACCGACCACGACAACGGCGGCTACCAAATATCCCGCACGTCGTCCGCCAGCGGTGGCAATGAAACCCGCCCGACCAACGCCAACGTCAACTACATCATCAAGTACTAAGGTCCTCGTTTCACGTCGATCCCCGCCATGAAACGCCATCCACGGCCCCGCCGCCTCGCCGCCCTTCTGGGCGCGCTCGTGCTCGCCCTGACAGGTGCCTCGCCGGCACAGTATGAAATCGATGGCGGCGTGTTCAACGACCTCAGCCAACGCCCGGGTGGCATCCCCGTCGGCCCCGGAGGCACGCCTTCCGGCGAACCCACCATCACCCCGCAGTTCTCGAACGTGGTGGAAACCTCCGGCTCCGCCGGCCCCATCGCCACCGGTTCCCTTCATCCCTCCTCATCGGGCGTCGTGCTCGAACGCGCCAGCATCGGCACCACTTTTGCCTCCGGCGTTCCCCGCTACTTCCTCGGCGATCGCATCGCTCCGCCCGCCAGCTACGTTTCCTCCAGCGGCCAACTCGTGCCCACCGACCCGTCCTTCTGGCGCGCGGAACCGGTCCGTCCCGGAGAAATCATCACCAATCCCTCAGGCGACCCGCTCGCCGACGCCGCCGGTGCCCCCATCCCCCACACCGGCGGCGTTATCATTCCCTTGCTCCCTGAAGGAGTTCTCGAGTCCTTCTACTACAGCCCTCACGCCAAGGCGGTCTTCGCCTACGAGCCCGGCCGGGTGCAAATCTGGTGGCGCTCCCGCCTGCCCGACGCCGATGGTAACTATGTCCTCCTGCAGGACACCTTTTCGGTCTCCTCCTCCACCAGCAATCCGGTCCGCACATTCTACTGGACGGAAAAAAGCTTCAACGGCCCCCGCATCACCGTCCCGGGCGGCCGCATCGTCACCGTCAATCCGGTCTTCAGCAACGTCTTCCCGGCCACGGTCGAGACCGAATATGTCGTCCCCGGATCCTCGCCTCCCGCCGACGACAGCGCCCAGCCCGCCGCGGAGCTCCGCACCGTCTGGTATGAAAAGAACAACGGCGTCGGCGAGCTTCACGCCTACAACCTCTCCGGGCGGATCATGATCGAATACCTCGGAGAGCTGCAGGACGACGGCTCCCACGCCTTTCTCGGGGCCGATGTGGTGGACGTCACCCAGGCCGCCGATCCTACGACGCTCACCGTATTTCTCGGCGATGAGATCCGCCCCGGCATCGAGGACCGCACCCTGGCCGCCCTACCTGTGGACAACAGCGGCTCGTCGGACTCGGTCAGCTACTATGGCAGCTTCGCCCGCCCCGACGGTTCCCTGGCCTACTACGCCGAACGCGCCAACGACATCGAGGACCGCGTCGTCTTTTACTGGATGGAAACCCTCGACGCCGCCATTCCGGCGACCGCCGGCACCACGCCCGGGCTGTCGCTCAACTGGCCGAAGTACCTTCACAAGTATCTCCAGGTCTGGCCCGACGACGTCGGCAGCTTCGCCCACTACACGGTCGGGCACGACGGCAGCTCGATCGGCACCGGCACCGGATTGAAGTTCGAGGGCGGAAAGATTCCATCGCTCATCTTCCAGGACGACCTCGAACAGGACGAAGCCGCGATCGATGCCGTGACCCAGCGACTGCTCGTCGATCTCGGCGGTGACCAGCTCAACCGCACCCTCCTGAAATTCACCGGCGACAACGGCGGCGTTTGGTACGTGCGCCTCATGACCCAGGCCGAGGATCGCGACGGATTCCAGGAATCCGACGGTGGCCCGGCCCTCACCGGCACCGCCTACGTCGGACACCGGATCGAGCCCCCCACTGGCGATTACTCCCTCGCCGGCTACGTCGCCGGAGGCACTTCGTATTCCCCGAGCGCGTACAAGGACCCGTTCGCCACCGGCATCGCGACCGCGGAAACCGGAGCGATCATCCCGGTGAACGCGCTGCCCGGCGACGACAACCCGCTCACCATTTGGTGGTTCAAAGAGGTCACGCCTCCGTCGTCCGAGTTCTCCAGTTTCTTCACCCCCGCCAAAGTGGGGCGCTACAGCGTCGCGTGGAGCGAGGATGATCCAGCCATCGTGCTCGCCTCGAACGAAGGCTCTGGCGATCTCACCGGCGCACAAAACACGGGCTTCATCTACGTTCAGAACGACGCCACCAAGCCCGGCTACAACCCCAACGAAGAACACGCGCTTCTGCTCGGCGGTCGGGCCTATGCCCTTCGCGATGACCTCAATGTCATCACCGGGAATTCCTATACGTCGCAGCCACGCGTCCTGCTTCAATATCCTGATCCCGTCGATCATCGGCCGACCATGATCTGCTGGGAAGTTCTCCGCGAGGACGCGCAGCATCGCTTCGACTACCCGATCACCGCCGGCACCATCATCAATTCGCCGATGCCCCTGCCTTTGCTGCCTCTGCCGGTCGATCCCGCCACCGGACAGAGCCGCAATGCCGAAGTTGCCCCCGACCCCGACCTTCACGCTCCCGAGGCCTCCCCTGCCACCGGCTCGCCGAGCTACTACACCTCCTTTACTTTCAAGGACCGCAAGGGCTACGACTGGGTCTACCGCGGGCCCCACCAGCCCGACGAGTCCGGCCTTCCCGCCTCCGCCCCGCTCGCCAACACCGAGTTCAACGCCTCCTCCACCGGCTACTGGACCCACACCCTCAAAATCGACCAGCCGACCGTCGCCAGCGGCGTCTATGCCGGCACCGGCGAGGGGGACGCCCAAATCAGTACGCAGGGACTTCCCCATTTCCCCGCGGATGAGGTCCCCACCCTCGAGATCCGCTTCCGCGCCTCTTCGAATGTTTCCACCCAGGTGTTCTGGGGCAACGAAGATGGCGGCTTCGGTGGCGGACGTTCCTTCACCGTGCCCTATCACGGTGCCGGAGACTGGCAGGTGCTCACCTTCCCGCTCTCCACCTCGGAGCAGTGGGCGGGGAAAACGATCAACGCCCTTCGTTTCGATCCCGTGACGGCGGCCGGCACCACCTTTGAGATCGATTGGATCCGCGCCTCCGCCACCGTGCCTGCCCTCGGCATGGAGTGGTACTATACCATGCGTAGCGGCTTCTTCATCCCCGGCCTCGCCACCCAGCCCGCGGAAGGAACCATCCTTCCCTACCTTCGCCCGAAGAACAGCGATGGAAGTTATCAGGGCGACCCCGTCACCGGCCATCCCACCACGGTCATCTACCGCCCCTCATGGCCCGAGGACAGCCCGTCGATGAGCGTCGGCGAGACCCTCACCCTCGCCAACCACGGCCTGCCTTCCGTCCGTGGCCAGTCCAGTGCCCACGTCCTCTATCAGCAATCCACCGCCCGATCAGGAGCCGGGAGCGCCAGTGTCACCCTTCACGATCCGACCCGCGCGAAAACCGTGCTGCTCAACGATCCCGCCGTCGGGCTCACCACCCTGCCGGCCTCCATCGCCACCACACCAAGCGCGGGAAAGACCTACTTCCAGCTTCTCCCGCCGCACCTTCAGCAGCGGTTTTACTACGATCCCTCTCTCGGCGACCTCGGTGGACTGGTCTTCATCGGCGAGTTCGTCGATGAGCTTGCCGGCGAGGATTACCTGCTGCTCAACACCCTGAGTCCCGACGACACCGCCTCGCTCAAGGCGCTCGTCAGTTCCACGGACAATGACGCGCAGGCTTGGTACAACGCCGTCGACCGGCTTTCGACCAAGGTCGAAACCTTCATCGAAGATCCCGCCAAAGCCGGCACCTACATCGCCGACAGCTCGCGCACGGTCACCGTTGGCGGCAACGAGTTGGCGGTGATCGACGACTCCGACACCGCCGTCGACAGCTACGCCCTCACCGCCACCGGCACCGGTTCGGGCTACGTCACCCTGCTTTTCGGAAACGGTAGTGCCTTCACTCCGCAGGGCGAACCGGTTTCGCTATCCATCGTCCGCGTGGCCTCGCAACTCTACACGGGCGACCTGAAGACACTTGGCGCCTCCAACCCGCTCGACGAGCAAACCTCGCTGCGCCACAGCGGGGACTTCGCCGCCCATCCCGAAAGCTACGAATTCGAGTGGCGCTACGCCCCGCCCCAGGATGGCGTCCAGCCGCCCGTCTATACCTACACCATGGAAACCGTGCTGGGCGGCACGGACACCCGCCTCTGGTTTCTTGCCCAGAACCCGACGGCCCCGCTCCCTTCGTCGTATCCGGCCACGGAGTATGAGTTCCCCCGTACTTTCGCGATCAATGATTCCTCCCACGACCCCGGATCCACCTACCCCGGCGTAGCCGCCCGCTCGGTCTCCGGTCTCCAGCTCGACGGCGCGATTCCCTCCCGCTTCGTCTTCAGTGCCAACCTCGGCACGCGCGATGGTTTCATCCTCTACGTCAACGGCACCGCCGCCCTCGCCTCCCGCCTTCCGGCCGGCGTTTCCGCACCGGCGGGGACCCTGGCCGACGCCCGTACCGGGCTCTCGGCAAACGGCCTGACCTATCAGTACGAAGTCCTCCCCTCCTATTTCACCGCCGGAAACAACCGCATCGAGGTCGCCCTCTACTCCTCGGCCGATCCCGACGCCGTGTCTTCCTTGGACTTCCGCCTGGATGCCTCCGTGGAAGTCGATCACGTCGATACGCCCGGCTCTCCCTGGATCCAACCCAACGGAACGCTCAGCAATACCGTCGTCGTCGGCGGCTCGGCGGATTCCCCCCTCGGCAACCCGCTCCTCGTCTTCAGCGACAACTATTTCACCATGCGCTACCGCGCCAAGGACGCCAATGCCGCCGGCGACGGCTGGAGCCGGTGGATGACGCCCAAGCTGGTCGAGAGCTGGATCAAGCGCGCCCTCGACGGCATCAACCCCTTCAATCAACGCACCGACGACCTGTTCAACAATCCCGTTTCCACCGACGTGTCGATTCTCACCCAGGCCGGGACCCGGTGGGAGGGCGATGTCGCCCTCACGCTCGACAATCTCGACGATTTCGGACTGATCGAGATCTACGAAACCCTCCTCAACCGGGCCAAGAACCTCTCCATTGATGCCGGCTACGATGACCCTGGTACCAATGACACGCTGCTGCTCGCCGCCGGCTACCTCAATGACCTCTACATCGTGCTCGGCAATGAAGCTTCGGACGACGCCGACAATCCCACTATTGCCATCGACAGCGAAACCGAAACCTCGGCCATCAACACCTCCCGCTTCTCCTTCGAAGGCCAGGTTCCCAGCCTCATTGAGGAAGAACTCGCCCTGCTCCGCGGACGGGATGATTTCCTCGCTCCCGGGGTCACCGGCGCCCCTGCCTACAACCGCCTCTTCTGGAACTACATCAATGGTATCAACTCCGGCGAATCGATCTACGCGGTCAACTATGACATCCAGGAAAAGGCGGGCGGCCCGTATGCGGACGGCACCCTCGACGCCTCCGATGCCTACCACATGTTCCCCCAAGGCCATGGCGACGCCTACGGCCACTACCTCACCGCCCTCACCGGCTACTACAAGCTCCTGACCTCCCCTCATTTCACCTGGACCCCGCGCAGCGAGGCGGTCGACGTGCTCGGCGAGACGCTGCAGGTCGATTACCAGGACGAGCGGAAATTTGCCGCCGCCGCGGCGAATGTCGCCCGCGTCGGGGCACGCATCCTCGACCTCACCGCGCGAGCCACCTACCGCGACGATCCTGCCGCCGGCTGGGCTCACCAGCGCGATGGCGAAACGAACTCCGCCACCGGCGTCTCCCGTGCCTGGGGGACCGACGAATGGGCGTCGCGCGCCGGCCAGGGAGCCTACTTCCACTGGATCAGCGCCAACGCCATGCTGCCGGACAAGGACGAGAACCCGCAGCACCACGGCATCCAGATCGTCGATCGCACGACGGTTCCCGAACTCTCGGAAATCGTCTCCAGCGCCGAAGCCATCCAGGCCACGCTCGACGCCCAGTGCGCCCGCCTCAACCCGCTCGGGCTCGCCCACGGAGCCATCGCCTTCGACATTTCCCCCACCGCCCTGAAGGCCGGGGAATCGCACTACGAGCAGATCTACGGTCGTGCCCTCCAGGCCAGCCTCAATGCCAAGGCCGCCTTCGATCAGGCCTGCGTCATGAACCGCCACCTGCGCAGCCAGAACGACTCGCTCAACGACTACAACAATGCCGTCGAGGATCAGGAAACGGCCTATCAATACCAGCTGATCGAGCTACTAGGGTCTCCGTATCCTGGCGATGTGGGACCCGGAAAACTCTATGAACAAGGTTACGCCGGACCCGACCTCTACCACTACTATTTCATCAACCGGCCATCGGCGCTGGTCGATACCGGCAGCACCGTCACCTCCACCTTCCGCGAGCCGGTGGAAATGAACCCGTTCACCGAGTGGTCGCTCGACAACGTTTACGACAAGATCAACGACCCGCCGCAATTCATCGAGCGCAGCTACACGATTTCCCCGGACAAGATGATGCAGTTCCCGCCGTCCGGCTATGGCTCCCGCAGCCAGCCCGGGGCGCTCCAGAGCGCGCTGCTCGGCGTTTACGACGCACAGGTGAACGCGCTCGAAGCTTCCAACCAGCTCGACACGCTCATGCGGCAGTTCGATCGCGACTACCAGCTCTTCACCGAGTTCCGGACCGCCTACGACGACGCGAATGTCGGAGCCGCGGAGAAGCTCGATCAGGCCGCATCCTATCTCAAGGCCTCCGCCACCCTCACCAACTCGGCGGCCCTTCTGGAACTCAGCGGGGATTTCATTTCCGCAATTTCCGAGGCCACCGCCGAAGCCTTCCCCACCTCCGCCGGCCTGTCCTTTGACGCCACCTCCGTCGCCCGCGGGCTTTCGGTCTATTCCGGAGCCACCACCGCCTATGCCCAAGGCCTGTCCGCCCTCGCGCTCGACAACACCGTCGCCTACCTCGAAGCCGAGGCGGAGAACCTCTCCTCCGAGGCCGATGATTTCTATGCCCAATACGACTGGGACAATGAGGACAAACAGCACGTCGTGGAATTCGAGCGACTACTCGACGAAGTCCTCAACCAACGCTTCGAACTCACCCGCCGTCTCAGCCAGCTGCAGCGGGCGACCGAGGAAGTTTCACGACTCCTGGCGAAATCGAACCAGATCCTCGCCGAGCGGGAAACCTTCCGCCAACGGGCGGCTTCGGTGATCCAGGGCTACCGCACGCGCGACATGACCTACCGCACCCTGCGCAATGAAGAACTCTCGCAGTACCAGGCCCTTTACGATCTCGCCGCGCAATACACCTATCTGACGGTGCAGAGCTACGACTACGAAACCGGCCTGCTCGGCAACGAAAGCGGGCAGTCGATCATCGACGGCGTCATCGCCACCCGCTCGCTGGGGAATTTCCAGAACGACCGCCCGGTCGCGGCCACCGGCACCACCGGCGACGGCGGACTGGCCTCTCTTCTCGCCCGGTTGCAAAGCGATTGGTCGGTCGTCAAGTCGCGCCTCGGCATCAACAACCCCGACCCCTACGGCACGCTCTTCTCCCTGCGTCAGGAGCTGTTCCGCATCCGCACCGATGAGCCTTCCGAAGAAGACAACAAGATCTGGCAGCAGGCGCTGGAGCAGCACATCATGGGCAACGTCCTCAACGACCCCGACGTGGCGGAGTCCTGCCTCAACCTCCGCAAACCCGACGGCAGCTCGGTGCCGGGATTTGTCATCCCCTTCGGCACCACCATCGCCCACGGCCTCAACTTCTTCGGCTACCCGCTCGCCTCGGGCGACCACGCCTACACCGCGTCGAACTTTGCCACCAAGATTCAGGCGTCGGGCGTCGTCCTCAAAGGCTACGTCGGCATGGATCCGTACTCCGCCGGCACTCCCGGCGCCGGTGGCCCGGCCAGCTCGGCACCGAACTCGCTCAGCGCCACGCCCTACGTTTACCTGATCCCTGCCGGCGTCGACAGCATGCTCGCCTCGCCGCTGGGCGATACGGCGGTCGTCCGTTCCTGGGCGGTCAAGGATCAGGCCGTACCCCTGCCGTTCGACCTTGGAAACGACGACTTCGCCGCGACGCAGTTCTTCACCCCTCAAGGAACGCTCAACGAACAACTCTGGATCACCCGCAAGCATCAGGCCTTCCGGCCAGTCAACGACGCCTCCTATTTCTATAGTACCTTGCCGTCGGAGTTCACCAACAGCCGGCTCGTCGGCCGCAGTGTCTGGAACAGCCAGTGGAAGCTGGTCATTCCCGCCTACACCCTGCTGAACAACGAGAGCGAAGCACTCGACCGGTTCGTCCGCAGCGTCTCGGACATCCAGCTCTTCCTCCGTACCTACTCCCATTCCGGCAACTGATGAGACCGCGGACCCTCGCCCTCGCCGGCCTTCTCGGACTCCTGCTGGTGACGATCGGATTCCGCGTCTCGAGCGCCCGCCGACCGCCGCGGGAAGCGGTTGACAAAGACTACCCCGCGACCGTTCCCGTCCCTCCCGGCCAACACCTGCGCAGTGACCTTTCTGCCGAGGACGTTTTCCGCCGGGCCTTCTGGCGTCACCCGGCCGAGGACGACAAAATCCTGCACGGCGTGCGCCTCGAATGGGAGGACCGCGAAGGCGTGCGGCAATGGGCATGGTTCCTCGAAATCCATCCCGGCTCCGAGCTGCTCGGCACCTTGATCGACTCGTCCCGCTTCGGCTTGCTCCCGACGAACAAACCCCGGGAGTGGCTTCCTGAAGGGATCGACGCGCCCACCTGGTTCCGCCCGGCATCCCAAGACATGAGGATTTTCCAGCACCCAAGTCAGAGACTCACCTTGTTCTACCGCCGCTCAGACAACCTCCTCTTCGCGACGGACCACGGACTCGGCTTCGCGCTGGCAGCCCCCTGACAAGTCCGCGGGCACTCCCGCTCCGGGCAGAAAATGCCGCCTCCCCTGATTTCATGCAGCTTCCCCGGTTGAGTCTGGCAGGTCCCATGCTAACGGCTCGCCGTGGGTTGGTATTCACACACGGATCAGATCGACGAAACCCGTCTTGAAAAGGGCCTCCGGATGCTCGTCGCCGACGGCATCTGCTCGCAAGTCATGGGCGTGCTGACGGGCGGTGCTTTCCTGGTGGCCTTCGCTCTCCAGCTCGGCGCCTCGAACTTCGTGGTCGGCTCGTTCGCCGCGATCATGCCGCTGTGCCAGTTCCTGCAGATCCCCTCGATCTTCCTCATCGAGAAAACCGGCCGCCGCAAGATGCTGGTGGTTCTGCCGGTGATCCTCAGCCGCCTCGCGTGGCTGGTGATCCCCTTCATTCCGTGGATCGTTCCCGCCGGCTTCCAGGTCGAGGCGCTGGTGCTACTGCTTTTCTGGTACTTCGGGATCAGCTCGATCGCCGGATGTTCCTACAATGCGTGGATGCGGGACTTCATTCCGGAAAGCCGTTACGGCGGATTCTTCAGCCATCGTTTCGCCGTGATCACACTGGCCGGCGCCATCCTCACGCTGGTGGCGAGCTTCGCCGTCGCGCCCCTCCAAGTCTGGAGCGGCAGCGAGGTGGTCCCCTACACCGTGATCCTCGGCGTGGGCGGCGCGATCGGCTTGGCCAGCGCGGTGTTCCTTTCCCGCGTCCCGGAGCCCGCACCGGAGCCCGCCGAGCGATCGTCCCCCATCCGCATCCTCGTCGAACCGTTCCGCTCGAAGGATTTCCGCCGACTCCTGAAATTCATGGGGCCGTGGAACCTCGCCATCAACATGGCGGCGGCCTTCTTCGGAGTCTATCTGCTCAAGCGGCTCGAGATGCCGATTTCGACCGTGATGTTCCTCGCCGTCGCCAGCCAACTGGTGAACGTGTTCTTTTTCCGAATCTGGGGTGCCATCGCCGATCGCTGGAACAACCGCGGCGCGCTGGTGGTGGCCGGGCAGTTGTTTTTCCTGAGCCTGCTGCTGTGGCCGTTTACGACCATGCCCGACAAGCATGCCGGCACCCTGCCGATCCTGATCGTGATCCACGTTCTGGTCGGCATCTCGACCGCCGGCGTGAACCTGTGCGCCGGCAATCTCGCCATGCTCAGCGCCCCGCGGGGGAAATCGACGGCCTTCCTGGCGGCCAACGCGGTGGTGGCGGGGATCGCGGCGACCATCGGTCCGTTGCTCGGCGGCTTCCTCGGCGATGCGCTGGCGGACGTGCAGGTGACGCTGGACCTCAGCTTCACGACGCAGGTCGAATCGATCGAGCCCACCGCCGTGCCGGCCATCGTGCTGCGCGGGCTCGATTTCGTGTTCCTCGTGGCGATCGTGATCGGGTTCTACTCCATCCACCGCCTCGCCTATGTGCGGGAGGCCAGCCACAGCGCGGAGCCCCTCGGCATGCCCGCCTTGTTCCAGGAAACCCGCAAGGCGGTCGCGCACGTCTCGAACGTCGCAGGGCTGCGCAAGCTCACCAGCTTCCCCTTCGCCCTGCTGGGGATGAAACCCGCCCCACCGGTGCCCCGCAAAGGAACACAGGCGTCCCGCCTGTGAACCCCCACCGTCCGCCTAACCCTCCCTCTCCCAACCGCTCCATCACCTTCGCCACCCCATCATCCAAAGGAACACAGGCGTCCCGCCTGTGGACCCTTACCGCGCGCTCCACCGTCCACCTCCCAACCGGAGCATCACCTGCGCCACCACATCATCCATATCCAGATACTTGTAAGTTGCCAGCCTCCCCACGAACGTCACGTCCCGCTCCGCCTTCGCCGCCGCCCAATACTTCTGAAACCTCTCCGGGTTTCCCCCGAACGGCTTTGGATACATCCGCACGTTACGGCCATCCCACTCACACGGATACTCCCGCCCGATCACCGTCCGCTTCACCTTCTGGTCGAGCCAGTGCGAGTGATCCACGGCCCGCGTCCACGGATTCACCCGGTTGCATTCATTGATCTGGAAATGCTCTCGCTTCGCCTCCGTGGCGTATTCGAACTTCAGCGACCGGTACTCCAGCGTCCCCAATGACCGCCCGAAGTAGTCATCGATCGATCCGGTGAATACGACGTGGTCCGCCTTCACCTCGCGCCAGTCATCCTCCCCACAACCCAGATGCACCGGAATCCCCTCCAGCATCGCCTCGAACATCCGGGTGAAGCCTTCCCGAGGAATTCCCTGCCAACGGTCCAGATGATACCGACAGTCCCGTCCCTCGCGGCGTTTCGGCACCCGGCCGGTGATCGACGACGGAATCTCTGCCCACGGAATCCCCCAGTGCTTCTCGCTGTAATCCACGAACAGCAGCTCGCGAATCTCCTCCGGAGAAAGATCCCCGACGATTTCCGCCGACACATCATTGAACGGCACCGGAATCACCCCGCGAGGCGTATTCGCCACCACGCAAAAGCCGGTTTCCCGGAAATTCGCAAATCGGTTCATGAACTCCCACACCTCCGGCTTATCGGTGTGAAAGCAGTGCGGCCCATATTGGTGCACCATCACCCCGTCTTGCCAGCGGTCGTAGCAGTTCCCACCCACATGCTCCCGGCTCTCGAACACCTCCACCCGGTGCCCCCGGTCCGCCAGGAAGCGAGCCGCCACCGCACCCGCCAATCCTGATCCCACCACCACCACCTTCATCTCCGTCCTCCTCCTTTCAGAAAGGTTCCACCACCCCGGTTTCCACTCGCTCACCGACGACGGGAAACGGCAGCCCGAAGATATGCAGCCACAGTCGTTCGAACATATAGCCGATCGACCAGTTCTCCGCCGCCAGCCGCCGCATCTCCGGGATGCACTCATGCGGAATTCTCCCCAACCGGTCGTTCTTCACCGCAAACATCGCCCCATACGCGAAGCGCGCCACCGACGCCCGCCAGGCCTCCCGCGCCAGCCCGTGCAGCCCGCACATCTCCAGGAAATGCCCGCTCAGACTCCAGCCTTTCGGCACCTGGTAGTACTCCGCGTGCTCCCGGAACATCCGGTAGCCCATGTCGTCGTCCCGCCAGTTCAGCATCCCCAGCGTCCACGCGCTCACCGGTTCCGTCCTCACCGGAATTCCCGCCACCCACTCGTCATCCTCCAGCCGCTTGAGCACCCTCGGTGGCGTCTCGTTGTCGTCCAGATAGTGCGCCGTCAGCGGCTGCAAGTCCGACCACGCCCCGCGCCGCTCCAGCAGCTCGATGAACCGCGGCTGATGGCTGAATGGATCGCCCTGCGCGAAAACCGTCCACGCCTCGTCCTCATCATGCGCGTGCTTCGCCAGATGATGCAGATACGTGTCCGATTCCCGCCCCACGTTCGGCAGCGCCTCCAGGAGGTCGATCCGTGACAGCGCCGCCTTTCCCCGGATCCTCGGCCCCTTGTTGTAAACCACCACTGTGATCCCCGCCGGCACCCGCCCCAGCCAGTCCAGCTCCTCCATATAGCGCGCCACCACCAGCGTCGCCGGCCGGCTCGCCTCCGCCACCACCGGGAAATGCGCCAGCTTCCCGCGCCCCTTCTCCCGCAGCATCTCGTCCAGCACCTCGCTCCGTGCCGGATTTTCCGCCACCTGCGGCCCCTTCGCCAATTTCTCGTAGAAGTCCGTCACCCCGAAGTAGATCACCTCGCTGCGCGGATTCGCCCAGGTCACATACTCCACATCCAGCGCGAACCAGTGGTTCGGCACCAGGTTTCCCGTCCCGGCCTTCGGAAAAAAGGTCAGCGTCCCCTCGAAGGCCAGCCGCGGATACACTGCCGCCAGCAGGAACCACTCGTCGAATCCGTAGTCCGGCCATTTCGTCCCGAAAACCGGCAGCTCCGTCTCTCCCGACCCGCCGCCCACCCGGCAGTTCGTCGGCATCGTCCCGCGCAGCGTGTGCCACACGAAGGCCCTCAGCAGGCGCTCCACCTCCAGCCCGCCCACCACACCGAAGTGGCAGGCCAGCACCGGCCGGTAGTACCCCGGATGATCCGATTTCCCCTGACCGCCATATACATACGGCACCCGCCAGAATCCGAATCCTCCCTCCGCGACCCTCTCCGTCCGCTCCACGTCATGGATCACCTCCGGCATCCGGTCCGCGTCCGTGATCGTCGCCAGCCGCCCCTTCTCCCCCATCGCCAGAAAACGCCACATCGCCCCCGGATTGTGGCTCAGCGAGGAACCCCGCATCAGCATTACCTCACAACCCGCCCCCACCAGATCCTCGACCAAAAACTCCAAATCCGCCGCCAGATAGACCCTTACCACCACCTCGGGCCGCAACTTCTCCAGAATCCGCGCTCCCTGCAGCAACGGCTTCACATAGCACGTCCACGCCCCCACCCCCTGACTCTCGCCCTCACTCTTGCTCACCATCAACCGCTCCCGCGTCGGCACCTCCAGCGGACCCTCCTCAAGATTCCGGCTTTTCCAGAACAGACTCGTCGCCACCAAATGCCGCCCCTCCCTGGCGTTGAAAACCTTAAGAATCCCAAAGCACTCGTCCAGAAATCCCTGTTCTTCCGGGGAAGCCTCCGAAGCGAAAGCCTCCGCCTGCTCGTCTCCAAATACCGGAAAAAGGTCCGTCCAGCTCATAAGTCGTTCGTGGTTTATGCCAACGAGGCACCCCTCATTTTCAAAAAGAGCTTGCCCCCCCCCCCCCCCGATCCGTGGCAAGACAAAAGTGAGCTTTAAAAATCGCTCGCCCCTGATATGAATGCTCCTAATGAAAACCACCCGCATCCGTTCTCCCGGAGGACCTTTCTCAAGACTTCGTCACTGGCTGCGGGATCCTTTGTTGTTCTATCGCGCGGAATTGCGCTCGCTGGTGACACCGGCTCAAACCGACCGAAAGCCGGCAGTGTTTGGATCACGGTGTATTTGGATTCCGTCGGAGAATGGACACTTGATCCAAACGAAGCAGGCGGACACCCAAGCACTGGCCAACCTGCTGCTCCGAGTCCATTCCCTGCTGAGGGTGCAGAGCATGTCGATCAGTCCGCAGTTAGTTGGAGCACGACAGAACCCTGCGGGGCTTCCGATCCGAAAGTTCCAACCGCGTGGACGGCCGAAACACTAGGCAGCCCGTTCTACAAGCAGGAACTGATTCCTGGCTCAAACCCTCCGCGATATATAAAGTCCTATTCTCAGAAATTCATTCTACAGGTAACTTCTTGGGGATAGCGTTAGGAGTTTTCTCTGCTACATGTTTTCGATCGAACTACACCTTCTTTCCTAGAGACCCATGAGGGGAGCAATGTCACCTCGAGTTCTATTAGTAATAGCCATTGCCGCAGCCGCGGTCGTGGCTGTCTCGTTTATCGTTCTGCAAACCGCGCCCCAGCAGAGCCAAAGTCGCGACGGGAGGGCAGACTCGCAGATGAGGCCTACCCACTCAGACTCTTCATATGATCTCCTGCAAGATCACCATCTATCGAAGGAGGACAAGATCCATCAAGTCCTTGCGGAGAGCGAAGCCGGCGACATCGACAAGGCTGGCAAACTCGAACGTCTGGTAGGGCAATTCAGAGCCCTTGCGAACCAAGCATCGGGCGTTGATTTAGACTTCAAACGGCTCGAATTCTTGAACCGAACGGTGGCCGGATTGTCGAGCGATGAAATTCGTGACTTGGCGGATCTCCTCAAGGACGACTTCAATCAAGATAACATCAGCCTCTTATCAAGAACCTGCCTGTTCGCCTACGACAGCCTGAGCCCGCCGAGTGATGCAGTAAATTCAGCATTTCTGAATTGGATCCGAGAACAAGAAAACCCGGTGTTCCGTTCTTCACTGATCTACGAGTTCGCCACAAATACCCAAGCATTGGGAACTGAAGAACTTGCTGCTATATTCGAGGTTTTCAGTGATTCGGCCACCAAAGATCGATATGCCGCCTCAGTCGCAACCGCATCGGCAGCCGAGCCTTTCGAACAGATCCATGACGCGTTTCCCTTTCTCATAAAAGAATCGGGTGAAGGGCAGCAAATGGCTTCCGCAATTCTCGAAATCAACTTCCCGATTGATTACGATTTCGATTCTCTGGTCCACGCAGCAGGCCACAGCACGCCTTTATTGAGCGCAGTTCTTAACAAATGGACATCTGCCAACCCCGAAGCCGCCGCGGCCTCAGTAATTGAAATCGATGAAAAAGTTTTGGATCCGGCGTTTGAAGCACTAATACACCAATCTCCGGAAACCGCTGGAACCCTCGTCGGAGTGCTAAGCAAACGAGGATCCAGTGATGCTCGAACCACTAGCCTAATCGAACGGATTGCATCGGACGATCCGGAAGCTCTTTGGAGCGTCATCCCATCAATCTCCGATCCTTCAACCCAAGAAGAAATTGCTGCTACGGTTTACTCCCACTGGGCAACAAAAGACAAAGAAAAGGCTGACGAGGCCTGGACCAATCTTTTCTCACGCTAGATTCGCCAGTTAAAAAAAGGCTCGGGTTATGGGTTTGAAGATGAAAACAAATTTGCTTCCACTCGCACTTGTCATGCTCGCGGGAATATTGCTTCTCTTGCGGGCGGGCAAACGCGATGAGTCTAAGACCTACTCCTCCACCGTTCCCAATGAAGTTCAGCGACGGTCGTTCGTTCGCCCGGAACCGAGCACCGACTACCGGCCTCACACTCCAGCGGGCAACAAGGTATTGTCTGATTATTTGGCAACTGCACAAGAAATCCTGGCAAGAATGCGTGCGGACGTATCCAAATCCGGATCTCCGTCCAGAGAAGATTACAAATCCCTGCTAAGAATTATCGCTAAACTTTCCGACTCTGAGCTACGCGAAGTGGCTGAAGAACTTGCAGCCTCCGAGAACTCACGTTTAGTCGGCATAATCGCACCCAGCCTCCTAAACCGCATCTTCCTATCTGACATTGAAACAAGCGATATTTGCGATTGGATAGGCGGTCTCAAAAACGCCACAGCTCGCAACTATTTCCTGCAGATTACTGGAGCCGCACTTCCCGCCCTCCGAGCGATAGATCCGCACCAACTAGCCGAACGTTTCGAAGAACCAGATGACAGAAAATCAATACTAGAGGGATACGTTTCGTCGATTGTAAAGGAGTCGCCGTTGCGAGCACTACGCTTCCTCCTTTCCAATATCCCATCAGATTCAAATCAAGATTCGATTGGTAAGATATTGGTAATTCTTCCAGAGAAGACGGATTTCCCAGAGGTTATTCGATTCCTACTTGAATCCGATTACAGCGGCGCCAAGGAATCGACGGCTGATGCACTTAAAACGTGGGCGCGCTATGACCCAAAGTCCGCCTGTGAGTTTGCGTTTGCTGAGACTCGCATCTCGAATGGCTATCTGAGGATGATTGCCGACAGTTGGGTCCACTCGAACCCACGGGATTTTTTGGCGTGGATCCAGAACCTTCCTGCCGGGGATAAACGAGATGAAGCCGCTGCCAGTTTTTCCATCGCTCGGGGGGAAATGGGTTCCGAAGAAGCATGGCAAGTCGCCACGACAATTGATGACCCAGATCTTCGCCTAAAGACACTTGAGGCCGTATACGGACAATGGAAACGGCACGCGGAGACCAGAGCGAACCACGCAATGCAAACCTTTATCAAAGCACAGGACGCTAGGTAGATCTTTGACTGGCGTTATTGACGCTTCCAAACTATTATCAAACCTTTTTGCGAATCACCTTTGTGGAACCCAGAAACATGTGCCAATTCCGTAGGCTGGTTCACCAAGTCTGGCTAGGGGAGGCACCCTTCCCACCTACAGCCCTCAATTGGCGTCGCGACCTTCAGAACTTTCACCCCGACTGGATCTACCGCCTCTGGACCGATGCCGACCTCGCTGCACTTGAGCCTCGCCTCCTCTGCCCCCACCTCGTCATGGATCCGGAACTCGGCTTCGGCATCCGTTGCGATGTCCTTCGCTTCGAGCTGATTCGTCTCTTCGGAGGCCTTTACCTCGATCATGACATGGAGGTTCTCCAGCCTCTCGACGAGCTGATCCTCGACGACTGCCTCCACATCGGCCTGTCTTTCAACAGCGTCGATGCCGTCTCCACCGCGATCTTCGGCTCTCCCGCCGGTCACCCCTTCTGGGACTTCCACCTTGGCCGCCTGCGGGAAAGCGTCCCGCCGCAGCGACCCGACAACCCGTGGGATGTCCTCCAGCTGACCGGCTACAAGGCCTTGGCCTCAGCCCTCCATGAATGGCTCCAGGGCAACTACCTCGCCCGGGAACTGAGCCGCCCGGACGGTTTCGTAGCCGGCTGGCTCTTCGAACACTGCGACCTGGTCCTCTGGTCCCGCGAGGCCGTCCACCCCTATCATGTCGGCGAACTCGCCTTCGAGGACTTTCGCCGCGAGAACTTCCCGAATGCCTACGCCGCCCACCACTGGCAGGGCGAATGGTTCGCCGAGCATGCGGAAGCGATCGCCCTCAAGAACGGCTCCGCCCCATAATTGCTCTCCCCACAGGCACCGTCATGGGATCGTTCCGTCGGTCCTCGCTCCCTCCCTGACGACACAACCTTTTTCGTGTATTCGGTGTATTCCGTGGTCCCAAAACCCCGCCACCGACCACGCACCCTGCCCGATTGCTAAAACGCGCACTCATCCTCACCCCCGTGACCGCGCACGAACACCATCTCGCTCGCCGGGTTCGCCCAGGTCACATACTCGATGTCGAGTGCGAGCAGCAGCGAGCGCGCATCCGTCGGCACGAAGGACAGCACCCCTGATTCCGCGAGCCTCGGATAGGCCGCGACCGCCAGGAACCACTCGTCAAACCCTCGTTCCGGCCACTCGCCATTGAACATGGGATATTCACCCAGCGTGGGCAGCCGGGCTTTCGTCTCCAGGTATCCTTTCAAAACGTGCCAGGTGAAGACCTTCAACAGCCGCGCCACCGGCAATCCGCCCACAACCCCGAACTGACATCCGAAAACCGGTTTGTAGTCGATAGTCTTGTTCGAATCCAGTCCGATGCAAATCGGCACTCGCCAGATTCCCAAACCGGCATCGGCCATCGCCCGTGTCCTCTCCAGATCCACCGCCGCGTCCGCATCCGGTCCGTGTAGTGCTCCCCCGGAAGTTGGACAGCCTTTCTTCTTATTCAGGCTGCGGATTTGCATAGGTCTTGGTTTCGTTGATTTGGAATTTGATAGCTGAGGGCCTGATGGGGCCGTGTGTGGTTGTAGTGGTGGATGAATTTCGCGAGGGCGACACGCGCCTCGGCGATCGAGGTGAATCGGTTGCACCAGCAAAACTCCTCTTTGAAGGTCTTGATGAAACGCTCGCAGAGGCCGTTTTGCTTGGGCGTGTAAGGGGTGATGTATTCCTGCTTCAAGCCATAGTCCCGGACGACGGCTCGGAATCGCCTGGAGCCGAAAACCAGCCCGTTGTCGTGCCGCAGGAGCATTCCTTGCGGCGCACTTCGGAGAGTGCCGAATCGAGCGAGGAGGGCTTCTTCCAAGGCCCTTTCCGCGGTCTTCGCCTTTCCGGTAAGTTCCAGCGCGTGGCCAAGGACCTCCCGGGTGCAGCAATCGATGACCGGGACGAAGACACACCAACCGTCCTCTCCGCAGAAGATATTGCCGAGATCAGTGGCCCAGCGCTGAATGGGAGACTCGGTGATCGAAATATTGGTTTCTACCCGTGGTCTGCTGCCGGCGAGGCGCTGGTGCAGTGTCCAGCCCTTGAGCTTCATGATCCTGTGGACCTTCTTGCGGTTGACCAGGGTGCCTTCCACAAAGCGCAGGCGGCTCCACGTGCCACGGACGCCGAGGAAGGGCTCGGTCTCATGGATGACCTTGATCCGCGCGGCGAGTTCTTCGTCGATGGCGCGGGGTTGGGATTGTTTCGGCTCATAGTAGGCGGTGGAACGGGGTAGCCCGAACCAGGGGCTGCGGTAGTGTCGCTGCGGCCGTTCTCACGGGGGCGCAGGTGGGGCTGTTTCAAGTGGCCATCGTGTGGGGCATCGGAATCGCGCTGGCCATCCACCTCACCGCCTCGCTCTCGGGTGCGCACCTCAATCCCGCCGTCACCCTCGCCATGGCTGCCTTTGGTGGCTTTGAAAAACGCCTCGTGCCGGGATATCTGCTCATCCAGCTCGTCGCGGCCTTCACGGCGGCGGCCGTCCTTCCCCTCTTGTTCGGGTCGGCGCTCCAGACCTTCGAGACCACCCACGGCCTGATCCGCGGCGAACCCGGCAGCGAGGCTTCTGCGATGATCTACGGCGAGTTTTTCCCTAACCCCGGCGGCAAGGCGCTCGACCAAGTCACGCGCGAATCGCTGCCGCTATGGCGCGCCTGCCTCGTCGAGATGACCGGCACCGCCATCCTGCTGGTCGCCATCTGCGGCCTCACGGATGAATCGAACAAGGGCCACTCGCCCGTCCTCACCGCGGCGGGCATCGGCCTTACCGTCACCATCCTGATCTCGCTGCTGGCCCCGCTCACCCAAGGCGCCTTCAACCCCGCCCGCGACCTCGGCCCGAGAGTCTTTTCGTCGCTGGCAGGCTGGAAATCCCTGCCATTTACATTCAACGGTCAGGGCTGGTGGCTGGTGTACATCCTCGGCCCGATGCTTGGCGGGATGATCGGCGCGGCGGCGCATCGCTACCTCCTCGCTCCGGCATATCGCCGGGCTTCGGCGCCCGCGGAAGCATGAGTTCGCTTTCTGGACAAAGCGCGATCCGCCTCGCCTCAGCGAAACTCCACCCCCTTCGCCTTTAGGAATTTCCCGGCCTATTCCGTGAACGCCATCGCCTTGGCCACGGCGTAGTCGCGGGCGTGGCTGAGGCTGATCTTGATCTCGGAAATGCCGGACTTTTCCGCGAAAGCGGCGCCAGCGCCGGCGAGGAGGATCTCCGGCGCCCCGCCCTCTCGACGCACCACTTCCACATCCAGCCAGCCCAGCTCGGCCCCGATGCCCGTGCCGAAGGCTTTCGACACCGCCTCCTTGGCGGCGAAGCGCGCGGCAACGTGAACGGCCGGCCTTTTCTGCGCCAGGCAGTAAGCCTGCTCGCGCTCGGTCAGGATCTTGTGCAGGAATCGCTCGCCATGCCGCCCGAGGGTTTCCTCGATGCGGTGGATCTCGATGATGTCGATCCCGATGCCGAACACCTGCATGGCCTATTCCGGATAGGAGGCCATCGCCTCCTTCATCTCGCGCACCGCCGCCTCCATCCCCACCCGCATGGCGCGGGAGACGATGGAGTGCCCGATGTTCAGCTCCGCCAGATGCGGCACGGTGAACAGCCTACTAAGGTTGACGTAGTTGATGCCGTGGCCGGCGTTGACCTGCAGGTCCATGCCTTTTCCCATGCGGGCGGCGGTGATGAGCCGCTCGACCTCTCCCATCACGGCATCGCCTTCCGCATTCGCGAAACCACCGGTGTGCAGCTCGATCATCTGGCCGCCGCACTCGGCCGAGGCCTCGACCTGGTGGCCGTCGGGATCGATGAAAAGCGAGACCTTGATGCCGGCCTCGCGCAGGCTGGCGACGCAGCGTTTCACCTCGTCCATGCGACCTGCCACGTCGAGCCCGCCCTCGGTAGTGACCTCCTCGCGGGTTTCCGGAACGAGGCACACGAAGTCCGGCTTCAACTCGAGCGCCAGCCTGAGCATCGGCTCGGTGACGCCCATCTCGAGATTGAGCGGCAGCGGGCATTCGCGCCGGATCTCGAAGGCATCCCTTTCCTGCATGTGCCGCCGGTCGGCACGGACGTGGATCGTGATCGAGTCCGCGCCGCCCGCCATGGCATCCAGCGAGGCCTCCAGCGGCGACGGCTCGGCATTCGGCGAGTCCGGCAGCAGAGCATACCGCGCCTGCCGCAGCGTCGCCACGTGGTCCACATTTACTCCCAGCAACATGACCGCGAGTCTCGCTGAAAACTTGAACCTGAAAACTTGAAACTTGTCCTCAGTGACGGAAATGACGGTGGCCGGTGAAGATCATCGCCATGCCCGCGGCGTCCGCGGCGGCGATGACTTCCTCGTCCCGGATCGAGCCTCCGGGCTGCACGCAGGCGGTGGCACCG
This sequence comes from Haloferula sargassicola, assembly GCF_040362925.1. Classification (NCBI taxonomy): domain Bacteria; kingdom Pseudomonadati; phylum Verrucomicrobiota; class Verrucomicrobiia; order Verrucomicrobiales; family Verrucomicrobiaceae; genus Haloferula; species Haloferula sargassicola. Next base: position 170,175 of record NZ_BAABRI010000005.1, on the reverse strand, counting down.
GCCTCGATCGCGGCCTGGAGGCCGTCGGCGAAGGGAAACATGGCATCGGAGGCGATCACCGAGCCCTTCAGGCTCAGCCCGGCTTCCTGCGATTTCCAGACGGCGATCCGGGAGCTGTCCACCCGGCTCATCTGGCCGGCGCCGATCCCGAGCGTGCGGTCGGACTTGGCGTAAACGATTGCGTTCGACTTCACATGCTTCACCACCCGCCAGGCGAATCGCATCGCGCGCATTTCCTCCTGGGTCGGCGGACGCTTGGTGACGACCTTTTCCTCGAGATTGTCGAGGCCCAGCGTGGTGTGGTCGCGGTCCATCACCATGAAGCCGCCCGGCGACGAGCGGATCAGCGGCTCCTTCTTGGCCGCGAGATAGGCCTCGTGCATCTTCATGAGGCGCAGGTTCTTCTTTTTCTGAAGCAGCGCGCGGGCCTCGGGCTCGTAGTCCGGGGCGATGATGACGTCGGTGAAGATCTCGGAAATGATCCGTGCCACGCCTTCGGTCAGCGGGCGGTTGCAGACGATCACGCCGCCGAAGGGAGCCTGGCGGTCGGTTTCGAAGGCCTTTTTCCAGGCCTCGCGCAGGTCCTCGTCGTCCTGACCCACGCCGCAGGGGTTGGTGTGCTTGAGGATGCCGATGGTCGGGCGCACGAAGTCGAGGATCAGGTCGGCCGCGGCCTCGATGTCGAGGATGTTGGTGTAGCTGAGTTCCTTGCCCTGGAGCTGGGAGAAACAGCTGCTGAAGTCGCCGTAGAGTGCGGCCTTCTGGTGCGGGTTGTCGCCGTAGCGCAGTTCGCGGTCGAGCGGCAGGTCCAGTGTGTAGCGGCGGCGGGTGCCGTCCTCACAGCGGCCGAGGTAGTTGGATATCGCACGGTCGTAGGATGCGGTGCGGTTGAAAACCTTCACCGCCAGCTGTTCGCGGAGCGAGAGCGAAGTGTCGCCGTCGTGCTCCTTCATGTCCTCCAGCACGCGGGCGTAGTCGGCGGGATCGGTCACCACCGTGACGCTCGAGTAGTTCTTCGCCGCGCTGCGGAGCATCGACGGACCGCCGATGTCGATGTTTTCGATGGCCTCGGCGAGCGTGACGTCGTCCTTGGCGATGGTCTGCTCGAAGGGGTAGAGATTCACCACCACCAGGTCGATCGGGCGCACGTCGTGGCTCTTGGCCTGCTCAAGGTGTTCCTTGTCGTCGCGCTTGAAGAGGAGCCCGCCGTGGACCTTCGGGTGGAGGGTTTTCACCCGGCCCTCGAACAGCTCGGGCGCGCCGGTGAACTCCGACACGTCGATCACCGGCAGGCCGGCATCGCGCAGGGCCTTCGAGGTGCCGCCGGTAGACAGCAGCTCGACTCCCATTTCATGGAGTTCCTTGGCGAAATCGGCCAGACCGGACTTGTCGGAGACGGAGAGCAGGGCGCGTTGGATGGGCATGGACAGGGTGGTTGGTTGCGGAAAGGTCGGACCTTCCGCCGCCCGCGGTACTCCTCCCCCTGTCCCCGGGCAAGCACCAATGGCGACCGCAAGCCGTCACCGACCGCCGCCAGAACCCGCCCCGCCTTGCGGTGATTGGATTTCCGGGAAATCGGTGCCAGCGTCGCGCCGCGACCACCCATGGAACCGAACGACTACTCCATTTTCGAAACCAGAATGCAGGTACGGCCGGACGACCTCGACATGAACGCCCACGTCCACAACAGCCGCTACCTCGACTACGTGCTGGCGGCCCGCTTCGACCAGATGGAGCGCTGCTACGGCATGTCGATGGAGGCCTTTCTGAAACGCGGGCTGAGCTGGTTCGTGCGCACCGCCCACATCGAGCACAAGCGCCCGCTTTTCCTCGGCCAGTGGATCACCGTCCGCACCCGCATCGGCGAGGTCCAGCGCCGCGGCGTGCGGATCGATTTCGAGATCATCCGGGAAACGGACGACCGCGAGAGCGCGAGCGGCTTCTGCGACTATCAACTCGTCGACCGCGAGACCGGCCGTCCGGTGACCATCCCGGAGGACATTATCGAGAGGTATTCCGTTTGAGGAAAAGCTAGCCCTGCACCACCCGCTGGCGCAGCTCGCCGAGGCCTTCGACGCCGCACTCGACGCAGTCGCCGGGCAGCAGGTAGCGCGGCGGGTCCATGCCCATGGCCACGCCGGAGGGTGTGCCGGTGGCGATGACATCGCCGGGCAGCAGGCTCATGAAGCGGCTGATGTAGTGGATCAGGTGGGCAACCCCGAACATCATGTCGCCGGTCCAGCCGTTCTGGCGCATTTCTCCATTCACCTTGCACCACAGCCGCAGCCCTTGCGGATCCGGCACCGCGGCGGCGGGCGTGAGCCAGGGGCCCATCGGCGCAAAGCTGTCGCAGCTCTTGCCCTTCACCCACTGGCCGCCCATGTCCTTCTGAAAGGCGCGCTCGGAGTAGTCGCAGAACACGGAGTAGCCCGCCACGTGTGGCAACGCCTCGTCCTCCGACACGATTCCGGACACCGTTTTCCCGATCACCACCGCCAGCTCCACCTCATAGTCGAGCCGGTCCGAGCCCGCGGGCCGCAGCACGTCATCCGTCGGCCCGCTCCACGCCGTGGTGGCTTTCATGAAGAGCACCGGCTCGGTCGGGATGCCCTCGCCGAACTCCTTGGCGTGGTCGAGGTAGTTTTTCCCGATGCACACGATCTTCGACGGCCGGTCGATCGGCGGTCCCAGGCGGGTTCCGGGCGGGATCGCGATGCAATCCGGGCAGCCGTCGGAAACCCACGCCTCCAGCGCCTCCATGCCGCCGAAGGCGAAAAAGGACTCATCGTAATCATGGAACTGGCCGCTCGCGTCGATCCAGCGCCCGTCATCCAGAATCACCCCCGGCTCCTCGCGGCCGGCCTCCCCGAAGCGGATCAATTTCACCCTCTCCCGCTACCACCGAATTGCCCCGAGGTCATCCGGAAAGCCCGGCACACCGTCACTTCAGCAGCTCGCCGGAGAGCGTCGCCATCGTCTCCGCGGCGGACTCCGCCTCCATGTGCCGGCCATCGGTGAAATGAACGCGGTCCGCCGGAAGCCCGTCGTTGAGATCCCACCACTCGGCCCCCGAGGCCCATGCCAACCCGCGGGCGACGCGGAGCTCGGAGCTGCCCTCGATTTCGCCTGGCGGCAAAAGCACCAGCACGACGCGGCTCCCCCGCTCTTCCAGCCGGCCGATGATTCCCGCCATTTCATCGACCAGCGCCTGTTCCGGCTCCGTCAGGTCGGCGGGTGCTGGACCATGGTAAGCGCCCGGCTTCGAGGCGACCGGCAATGGCTTCTCCACCGGTGCCGGATCGCCCTCCTTCACCTTCATCATGGCGGAGTAAACGAAGGCGGTCGGCCGCGCGGTCGCACCCAGGTTCGGCACCTCGCGGCCGAGCTGGAACCAATCACCGCAGATGGCCGACGACATCTGCGAGCCGCGCCCATCCAGATCGTAGGCCAGCGTGTTCGCCTCCACCACCACGGTCGAGGCGGGGTCGATCTCGCCGCGGTCGATCGCCCGCAGGGTGATGGCCGCACTGCCGCCATCGCAGCCGATGTTCACGAAGCCGTCCACCGCCGCGGCGCGATCGGACATGCGGCCGGTGAGCGACGATCCGAGCATCAGCACGCGCGGCTTTTCGGCGGATGCCGTCTGCACGCGGGCCAGCGAGGAAAAGTAGTTCGACTCGCTCTTGGCCGTCTTGCCCCCGACCGCGCGCAGGCCGAGCGTCTGCGCGGTGAAGCACAGCGCGAGCATGCCGAAGAAGCCGATAAGGTAGCGAACCATGGTTAGAACTGGAAATAGATGAATCCCCGCGGCGCACCGGGATTGGTGATGATAAGGAAAAGCATGAGTCCCTGCAAGGCGGCCTCCAGCGCCAGCGGCGGGTGCAGCAGCCAGCGGTCGGCGCGGTGCTCCTTGAGCCAGCCCCAGGCGTGATAGAGCACCGCCACCCCGCCATAGACCGCCAGCGCGAACACCGGCTGGCCCGGAATGCTGAAGCCCGACCCAAGCGCGCGGAAAAAGCCCGCGATGTGCTCCATGTCCGGCATCAGGAAGGTCAGCCACAGAAAGGTCGTCAGGTGGAAGGTGTAGAACCAGCGCCCCATCGCCACCACGCCCCCGCCGATTCCGCCGGCGGGCCGGCTCGGGGTTTTCCCGCGGGAAACGAGTCGCTCGATCCCGAGAAACAGGCCGTGCAGGCTGCCCCAGAGCGCGAATTTCCACTCCGCCCCGTGCCACAGGCCGCCGAGAAACATGACGAGAAAAAGGTTCACATAAGTGCGCCCGGAGCCCTTCCGGTTGCCGCCCAGCGGGATGTAGAGATAATCGCGCAGCCACGACGAAAGCGACAGATGCCAGCGCCGCCAGAACTCGGTGGTGCTGGTCGAGAGATAGGGAAAATTGAAGTTCGGCGGCAGCGTGTAGCCGAACAGGGCCCCGAGCCCGATGGCGATCAGCGAGTAGCCGGCGAAGTCGGAGAAGATCTGCAGCCCGTAACCGTAGAGCATGGCCATCAGCCCGACCGGCCCGAAGGCCCGCAGGCCCTCCTCGCCGATGGTCAGCAGGCCGGTTTGCTCGGCCAGGTTGTCGGCCACGAAGATTTTCAGGAAATACCCGGTGAAAAGCCCGCGGCGAACCGTGATCCAATCGATCTGCGACCATGCCTTGGCGCCGATCTGGTCGAAGAAGTCCCGCGCCTTGACGATCGGTCCCGCCACCAGTTGGGGAAAGAAGGCGACGTAAAAACTGGCGTCCCGCACCACCGCCGCGCGGCCTTTTCCCGGACGGGTGAACATTTCCTCGGTGTGCTCGCTGACATCGCGGCGCCAGACATCGATCACCAGGCTGATTCCCTGGAAAGTGTAGAACGAGATCCCGACCGGCAACGGGATGCCGCGCGCCCACAGCACCACGCTTTCCGGCAGCCACGGCAGCTGGCTGGCGAGGAAGCCGGCGTACTTGAAAAGGGCCAGCAGAACCAGGTTCACGACCACCGCCACCTTCATCGTTCGGCGGGCGGCATCGTCCTCGCCGCCTCTCCGTTGACGCAGGATGCGACCGGCGGCGAGCGAGTTGAGGATGCAGGAAAAGGCCAGCAGCGGCAGAAGTTGCGGGGCGCCCCAGGCATAAAAGACGGCGCTGGAGACCAGCAACAGCCCGACCTGCCACATCCGCCGCACGCCTCCGGGCACAGGCAGGTAGTAGAGGACGAAGGTCAGCGCCAGGAGCGCCAGGAACTCGAAGGAATTGAACAGCATGCCGGGGGGCGCGGGAGTTCATGGGGGAAACTTCCGGACCCGTAAAACTCCAACCGCGCGGCTCCGTCAAGGCCGCCCCCGCCCGTGATCACGGGGCTTGGCGGCCATTTCAGTCGTCCGTTTTCGGCGGGATCGTCACCCGCCACATGCCGCGCAGCTCGTTCAGCGCATAGCCGGTCGCCTTGTCATCCGGGTAGACGTCCCGCAGCCGGTCCTTGATCTCCGGGTCCATCTGGTCGGGATCGCCATGGCATTTCAAACACAGCGGATTCGAGAGCAGGATCGGGATCCGCACCACGGCCGAGCCATCGCCGGCCCGCGTGGCCGAGGGCTTCGGAGGCCGCCCCCCGGCGATGTCCGCGCGGAAGGCCTCCATGGCCGTGGCGTCATCGCCGCTCGCACCTTGATCCGGGTTGCGAGGTCGGTCGCTCAGCCGGATGACATCCATGCCGTGTGCCTGCCCGACCTCCCGGGCGATCTCGACCGCCTGCGTGGAGCAGAGGGCGATGGCAGAGCCTGGCCCGCCCTCTGCCATCGCCTCCGACAAGGCTCCGGAAAGCCGGCCGAACGCCGCTTGGGCGGTCTCCCTTGCCGCCGCCACCTCTTGATCGGTGACCGGAGCAGGCTTCTCGGACGGCGGGTCACAGCCGGAAATGATCAACAGCGGCACCGCCAGCGCCCTCCATCGAAACTTCGGATTCATGGTCAGGGAGTTCTGACCGAACAGGAGGACCCTTGGCAAGCCACGCCCCTTCTCTGGTTCCAAGGAGCCTTGGCGAGCAGCAGGGCCATGCCGCACCAATCGGTCAGCCCGGCGAAAGCAATACCGGCACCCACGAAGATCGACAGGCCGTGAAACACCGGGTTCACGTAAAGCCCAAGCAGGCTCCCGGCGACGACCATCATGCCCGCCACCACGCGCACCTGGCGTTCCAGCGTCAGCACCGGCTCGCCGCGGTTCACCGGCAGGCCTTCCCGCTCCCAGGCCATCACGCCGCCTTCCAGCACCCGCAGATTTTCACAGCCCGCAGCACGGAGCTTCTCCATCGCCAAGGCCGCCCGTTTGCCCGATCGACAAATGATCACGCACTCCCCGTCGGAGGCCTTTACTTCCTCCGGCCGCAACCGGTCGAGCGGCATGAGCTTGGAGCCCTCGATGTGGATCTGCCCGAATTCCAGCGGGGTTCGTACATCCACCAGCATGACGTTTCCTGCCGCCCGCTCGTCGCTCAGTTGCTTGGCTGTGATCTTCATCGTTTCTTCCGCCCGCACCGGCGGCTAGGCTTGTTTCCATAACCATATGGTTATGCTTGCGCAAGGAAAACTTCTCGGGCAGCTTGGGCGGGTGAAGCTAGCACTGACGGACCTCGAACGGGTGGCCGGATTCTTTCGCGCCTTTTCGGAGTCGACGCGCCTGGCCCTGCTGCAGGAGCTGAAGGACGGGCCGAAATCCGTCGGCGAGCTGGTGGAGACGCTCCCCACGACGCAGGCGAACATTTCCAAGCAGCTCAAGATCCTGCACACCGCCGGGCTGATCGACCGGCGCAAAGAGGGAACCAGCGTTCACTACTCGATCTGCGAGCCGGCCGCCATGGAGCTGTGCCGGATCGCCTGCGACAAGCTGAACCGCGAGGCGGTGGCGAGGAAGCTGGAGTTCTGAATCGCCCCGACGGCGCTCATTTCAGCGGAAACGACAGCAGCGGCGCGCCGACGCCTTCACTGGTGATGAGGAGCGATTCGCCATCGGCGCTGAAGCACACCGACTCGGCCTGGAACAAGCGGAACGAGCCGATCGTTTCCCACGGCCGCGCGAAGGCCTGCGGCCAGCTCTCTCCGGGCCCGCGGCGAATGGCGAACACTCCGAGATAGGTCAGCACGGCCGCCGTTTTGCCATCGGGACTGAGATCCATGGCGGTCGGCTGTCGGCCGAATGGGTGAAAGGGCGAGCCTTCCGGCACCGGTGGCTCCGCCGCCAGTCCCAGCAGCTCCGCCTTTTCCGCAGGACCTTCCAGCGGCAGCCGATAGAGGTGCGGCGTGCCGTCGCGCTTGCTGAGGAGGAGGATCGAGCCGTCCGCCTCATCGACCGCCACCGATTCGCAATCGCGCGGGCCGTCCGGGTAGCGGAAGGTGATCGTCCGCGCTGCCTCGACTTCCTGCGGCGGCTCCTTGCCTCCGCCCACGGCGGGCTCGGGCACGAGATAAAGTTGGACCTCGGCGCGGCCGGCCTCGTTGTCGCCCACGTCCGCGACCAACAGCCACGGCCGGCCCTTCCAGCGGAAAGCCGCGAGGTCCTCCCAGTCGATGTTTTTCGCCCCGCGGACCAGCACGGTTCCGCGCGGCTTGCCATCGCGACCTTCCAGGTGCAGCTCGGCGGTGCAGCCGCTGTCGTTGATCAGCCACAGCAGCGACGGATCGGTGGGCGAGACCGCCATGCCGCTGGCCTCGGGCAGCTTCGGATCGGAAAACTTCGTCGTTTCCGCCACCCCCGGCTGCTGGGCATGGCTCGCACAGGCGGCGATGGCCGGAGCAAGCAGACAAGTGGCGCTCCGGAGCAGGTCGGTCGTTTTCGGCATCGTGGATCGAGCATCGGCGGATTGCCGGCCGATGCAAGACGCGGGCGTCGCCGTTCTTGCCTCGCCCGGCGGGGTTCGCTACGCCCGGTTCCGTGATTCCGAACGTCCTCGCCGAACGCTACGCCTCCCCCGCCCTGCAAGCCATCTGGTCCGCCGAGGGCCGCATCGTGCTCGAGCGCGAGTTCTGGATTGCCGTCATGAAAGCCCAGCGCGACCTCGGCCTCGACGTACCGCAGGAGGCGATCGAGGCCTACGAGAAGGTCAAGGACCAGGTCGATCCCGCCTCGATCATGGAGCGCGAGCGGATCACCCGCCACGACGTGAAGGCGCGCATCGAGGAATTCAACGAGCTGGCCGGCCACGAGCACGTCCACAAGGGCATGACCTCGCGCGACCTCACCGAGAACGTCGAGCAGCTTCAGGTTTTCCGCTCGCTGCAGATCGTGCGCGACAAGTCGATCGCCACCCTGGCCCGGCTGTCCCGGCGCGCCGGCCAGTGGGCCGACCTGGTGATCACCGCACGCACCCACAACGTGGCCGCCCAACCGACCACCTTCGGGAAACGCATCGCCATGTTCGGCGAGGAGCTGCTGTCGGCCCACGCCGCGGTGCAGGACCTCATCGACCGCTACCCGGTTCGCGGCCTGAAGGGTGCGGTGGGCACGCAGATGGACCAGCTTTCGCTGTTCGGAGGCGATGCCTCGAAGGTTGCCGAGCTGGAGCAGCGGGTGGTCGCCCACCTCGGCATGCCGGCGGTGTGGACGAACGTGGGCCAGGTTTATCCCCGCTCGCTCGACTTCCGCGTGGTGGCGGCGCTGGCCGACCTCGCCAGCGGACCTTCCTCATTTTCAAAAACCCTGCGCCTGATGGCCGGTCACGAGACCGCCAGCGAGGGCTTCGCGCCGGGCCAGACCGGCTCCAGCGCCATGCCGCACAAGATGAATTCGCGCTCCTGCGAGCGGGTCAACGGTTTCCACGTGATCCTCAAGGGCCACCTCGCGATGGCCGGCGGACTGGCCGGCGACCAGTGGAACGAGGGCGACGTGTCCTGCTCGGTGGTGCGCCGCGTGATGCTGCCGGACGCGTTTTTCGCCATCGACGGCCTGTTCGAGACCTTCCTCACCATCCTCGATCAAATGGACGCCTACCCGGCGGTCATCGCCCAGGAGAACGCCCACTACCTGCCCTTCCTCATGACCACCACCATCATGATGGAGGCCGTGAAGGCCGGCGTAGGCCGTGAGAGCGCCCACAAGGCGATCAAGGAGCACGCCGTGGCCACCGTGAACGACCTGCGGACCGGGAAAGCCACCACCAACGATCTGGTCCGACGCCTGGCCGGCGACGAGCGCATTCCCTTCACCGACGAGCAACTCACCGCCATCGTCGCCGCCGGCGAGCGCAACGCCGGGGCGGCCGGCCGCCAGATCGAGGCCTTCGTTTCCGCGGTGCGGGCCCTGGCCGAGGCCCACCCGCAGGCCGCCGCCTACTCGCCGGGCTCGATCCTGTGAGTCACTCTTCGATGATCTTCCACCGCAGGTAGCCGCCGCCCTCGACCAGCGGCGCGCTGGCCTGGAGGATGCCGTTGGCATGGATCACGGTGACGCCCTCCGATGACCAGTTCGACAGATCGGTGGAAAACTCGGCGCCGTAGCTGATGCCCGGCTGCATGACTTCGAGCGGCCGGAACAAGGTCGCCGTGTTTTCCGTGACCGAGAGGGCATCGCCGGAAATCCGGGTTTCGTCGGCGGCGAGTCCAAGCGCATAGATGAGTCCCGCCGGCACGCCGCCGAGGGTCATCGGCGAGTCGAAACCGCCGATCCAGCCCGGGAATCCGTACTCGATCCAACCGGAGAAATTCGCCAGCGGCGTGGGCGTCGGAGTGATCTCGAAATCGGCACCGGGACTGCCTTCGATGCCGCCGCTGCTTGGAAAAACGGCGAGCCGATAGGTTTTCCCAGCGACCGGCGCGGCGCCGAGCAGTGAGGAATCGAAGCGGAAATAGCCGCTGAGATCCGGCAGCACGACCGAGTTGAGCACCTCCAGCTCACGGGTCTGGGTCACGGCGATGTCGTCGATCCAGAAGCCGGTGTTCGCTCCTGGATTGGCCGTGGAGCCCACGCCGGTGATTCGGAAACGGATGAGGATTCGCTGGCCGGCATAGGCGGACAAGTCCACGACTTGGGTCTGCCCTGAGGCATCACTTCCGAAATTGATGCCGTCCTCCTGCCAGATGGACGCCCAGGTCGAGGCCCCGTCGATCTTCACTTCCGCATGGAGCTGTTGGTTTTTCGAAGACCCCCGCCGGCGCCAGAAGCTCAGGGTGGCACCGCTCGACGGCACGCTCATGCGATCGATTTCAAAATCGTCATCCGAGGCATCCGCCGGGACCTGAAGGCGGAAGGCCCGGGCACCGGTCTGAAAATAGCCGGCCCGACTACTACGAAGATCGTAGGAAGCGTCACTGTGGTCGATCACCTGCGGAACCGGTGCGTCTTCCGCACCTTCCGACCACGCACCGCCGAGGATGGACACCTCGACGCGGTAGGAATCGGCCGCCTCATCCGTCAGAAAACCGAGCGTCGCGCCGGCGACCGGCGGAGCGGAGGACCCGAAGATGCCGAAGGGGCCGAGGATGGTCACGTCTTTCGGATCCTGCCACGGAAACTCATGTCCCCCGGCCACCGCCCGGGCACGCAATTGCCAATGAGAGCCGGCTCCATCCAGCGGCGCGGTCCAGGCCACCTTGCCCGCGGCATCGGCGGTCGACACGGTGCCCGGCTCGAGCCAATCCGCCCCGACGCAGTGGATGCGATCGATGAATGCCCCCAGCGCGTAGCCATCCAGCGGGGCGTAATCCTCGGTGTAGATCCCGTCGGTGGCGGGCAAGCCGCTGGTTTGGAAATAAAAGCGGAAGCGAATCCGCACCGGCACGTCGGCCACCGGCAGGCTGCGCTCGATTTCGGCGAAGCCGGGATCCACGTCGCCGTCGAAGTTTCCCTGAAGCGGTGCCCCGAGGGTCTCCCAGGTCACGCCGCCATCGGTCGAGGCTTCGACCGCCAGATAGCTGACCTTCGACATGTAGCCGCGGCGGAAATCAAAACGCAGTTTCGAGCCGCTGCCGGTGAGGATTTCCCGGTCAATCTCGAAATCCTGCTCCGGCACTCCGCCGACCGCCGGGTCGTAGGTGGTGGGAAAGGACAAGTGGAAAGCCGTGTCACCCTCGGAGTAGAACGGATCGTCGTAGACCGGCGTGCGCTGGTCCAGCCCCTCCATCAGCGAGTAGTTCGGGCCGGTGTGGTTGATCACGTGGGTCGCGTCCTCCGCGCCCTCCATCCAGTCGGCCTCGAGGACGGCGAAGGCACCCACCTCCACCCGGTCGGCCCCGGCGAGAACCGGCACGGTGAACTCGCCGCTTTCCCCGGTTTTGAGGGAAGCCACTCCGGAGATCGGCAGGGCCAGGCCCAGCTGGTCGGGATCGATGAGGGTCGTCGTCCAAGTATGGGTGGCCGCCACGCCGCCGCCGATGCCCGAAACGGTGACCGTGTAGGTCCGATCGGCTCCCGGGCTGTCGTCATACACCGACTCCGGCACCGACCAGACGATGGCCGGCGCGGCGTAGGTGGCGTTTCGGGCCACCACCGACACAGGCACGTTCGCGCCGTCCGGGCCGGTCATCGTGACGGTGGCGGAGCTGAAGTTGGCATCGTCATGGGACAGCGACCAGAAGGGGGAATTGACCCTCGCGGGGAAAAAGCCGGGAGCGGGATAGCTGACGAAACGACTGGGATCGGACGCCAGCTCATCGGATCCGGGAAAAACATAAAGCACGTTGGTCGGCGCGATGAGGGCCGTCCCGTCGCCCGGCATGTCGCCGGTCGCCATGCGGGTGGAATTCACGTTCAGCAGCCAGCGGCGGTGACCCACGCTGTTGTTCCAGCTCGAGGTGCCGGCAATGTTTTCGCGAAAATAAGCGTCCACCGCCGCGGGACCAAAGAGGCCATAAGCAAGTGCTCCCTTGTTGCAGCCGTTCCAAGCCGCCGCGGTCCAGCCACTCAAGCCCGGGCTGGGGGTGTGCGTGATGGTCTGACTGAGCGCCATCATCAGTGCCCCCCGCTGGGCCGCCGCCGATCGCAAGGTCGAGCTGGCGGGTTGGAAGGCGTCGCTGTTCTGGATCACCACGGCCGCGCCGTCATTGAACGCAATGCTTCCCTGCACCCCGCACATCGCCCGGAAATAATTCACCCGGCGTTCGACATCATCGACGAATGCCGCGGAAGTCGTCCCCTCCGCGCCCGGCAGAATCGAGTAGTGGCCGGTCCAGCCGATCCGGTCCTCAAAACCCTCCGAGGCCATGTAGACGGCATGCCAGAACGACAGCACGTCCACGCGGTCCGAAGTGTCGACCGAAAACCCCGTGCTGGGTGCCGGCGCGGAGGCGCCCGGCATCCACCCCGAAGCAGGAACTACGGCAATCGTCGAAAGAATGAGGAGGCAGCGCGACATGTGGACGGCGCTGACTGCCACAAACCTTTCAATTATTCAAGGGTCCTTAAGTAGCTTTACCCGTAGGTGTAACGAAATGCGGAAATGGCATACAATGCCGCGGTCTCGCTGCGGAGCACCGTGTTGCCCAAGCCAACCGGCTGCCAACCGTGACGCCGGGCGGCTTCAAGCTCGTGCGGCGCGAAGTCCCCCTCCGGCCCCACGAGGACGGCCGCTTCCCTCGGAGGAGGACCGCTGCGGATCGCCTCCGCCAGCGGCAGGGTATCCGCCGACAAAGCCGCAATCAGCTTCAACCCGCCTTGGTATTCCGACAGGAAGTCCTCCAGCGAGCGCACCTCGCCGAACTCCGGAACCCGGCTGCGGCCGCACTGCTTGCAGGCCTCGAGGGCCGTGCGGCGCCACTTGTCCGGCTTGTCATCACCGGGTTTCACCACCGCGTGGCGGGTCGTCAGCGGCTGGATGCCACCCACGCCGAGTTCCACGGCTTTCTGGATCAGCCACTCCATCCCCTTGCCCTTAATCACCGCCTGGGCGAGCACCGTTTTCACCGCGGGCTCCGGATCCTGCCGGGACGCCCCCATTTCGAGGGCGACCCGCTGCCGCGAAACGGAGGCGACCACCGCCGGGGCCGAGCGACCGAGGCCATCGAAGACCTCGATCCGGTCACCCGGCTTCGCCCGCAGCACGCGGCAACAATGCACCGCCTCCTCGCCGGTCAAGGCGGCCCGGTCCCAATCCTGTGGTGCGAGGAAAAACCGGGCCATGACCTCGTCAATCGCCGCCGAAGAACTTCTTCGCCTTTTGGAAAAACGACTCCTGCATCGGCGAGTTGTGGTCGCCGATCGATTCGGCGAACTCGCGCAGCTTGTCCTGCTGCTCGGCGTTGAGCCGGGTCGGCACCTCGACCTGCACTTCCACGTGCAGGTCGCCCTTGCGGCCACCGGAGAGCACCGGCATGCCGCGATCGCGCAGCCGGAAGAACGTGCCTCCCTGCGTGCCCGCCGGAATGCGGATCGAGGCCTTGCCATCGAGCGTCGGCACCTCCAGTTCGCCGCCGAGCGCGGCCGTGCTGAAGGGCAGCGGCACGCGGCAGAAGAGGTCGTTGTCCTCGCGCTGGAAAACCTCGTGCTCCTTCACATGGAGGAACACGTAGAGATCGCCCGGCGTGCCCCCGCGCACCCCGGCATCGCCGTTGCCCGACGAGCGCAGGCGGGTCCCGTCATCGACTCCGGCCGGGATGCGGATCTTGATCCGGCTCGGGCGCTGGACCCGGCCTTCCCCGGAGCAGTCGCCGCAAGGGTCGGAGATCGTCTCGCCGGTCCCGCGGCACTCCGGACAGGTCGTTTGCTGGATGAAAATGCCGGCCTGGCGGGCGACCACGCCGCGCCCGCCGCAGCTCGTGCACGGGCGGGTGCCCCCACCGCTGCGCGAACCCGTCGCATTGCAGGTCGGGCACGCCAAGTGATGCTCGATTTCCAGCTCCTTCTCCGAGCCGTGGGCCGCTTCCTCCAGCGAGATCTCGAGGTCGTAGCGCAGGTCGCTGCCGCGCTGCTTGCCGCTGCGCTGGCGACGACCGCCGCCGAAGAATTCCTCGAAGCCCCCGCCAAACGCGCCGCCGAAGACCTGCGAGAACAGGTCCATCGGATCATGGAAACCTCCAAAGCCTCCGCCTCCGAAACCACCTCCGCCACCGCCGGCGAAAGCCGCGTGCCCGTAGCGATCGTAGGCCGCCCGCTTGTCGGGATCGCTCAGCACCTCGTAGGCTTGGCCAAGCTCCTTGAACTTGTCCTCGGCCGCGGCATCGCCCGGATTCTTGTCCGGGTGCCATTTCACCGCCTGCTTGCGGTAAGCCTTCTTGATCTCCTCCGGGCTGGCACCTTTGGCCACCCCGAGGACGTCGTAGTAATCGCGCTCCGCCATCGTCTTCAGCCTTCTCCGTTTTCAGGCGCGCGCGCCACCACCACCGAGGCGGGGCGCAGCAAACGATCGCGCAGCAGGTAGCCCCGCCGCGTGACCCGCAGCACGGTGCCTTCCGCCGCCTCGTCGGTGGCTTCCTGCGAGACGGCGTCGTGCAGGTTCGGATCGAAGGGCTTGCCTTCGGCCTCGATCACCGACACGCCGCAGTTCGCGAGGAAATCGTTGAGCTGCTTGCGGACCATCGACATCCCGATGAACACCATCGAGTCCTTCTCCTGCCCGGCGGCCTGCATGCCCATCTCGAAGTTGTCGAGGATCGGCAACAGTTCTTCCAGCAGCGACTGGTTGGCGTAGCGCACGGATTCCTCGCGCTCGCGGGCGGCGCGTTTGCGGAAGTTCTCCAGATCGGCCGCGCCGCGCATGGCGAGGTCCTTCCACTTCAAGACATCCTGCTCGAGCGCGGTGATCGGATCCAGCTCGTCCATTTCCGCGGCAGCGGCGTCCACTTCGGCGTTGTCCTCGAATTCCTCGGCGGAATTCTGCGGTTCGTCGGGTTGCATGGCCGCTACCTGTCACGCCCCGCCCATCCCGTCAACCCCGTCGCCACCCTCAATCAACGACGCTCCAGCACCAGCAGTGTGATGTCGTCCATCTGCGGGCCGCCGCCGGCGAAGGTTTCGACCTCCCTCCGGATCTCGCTCAGCACCGCCTCCGCGCCCAGCGGTGCGGCCGCCTGGAAGGCCGCCTCGAGCCGGTCCATGCCGAATTCCTGCTCGTTGCTGTCGACCGCCTCCTTCACCCCGTCGGTATAGAAAAGCAGGCAGTCGCCCGAGCTCATGTCGAAGTCCACCGGCCGCGTCACCCGCTCGAAGGCCGGGCCGTCATCGACCCCGATGGCCAGTCCCGGCGGCCGCACGCGCTCGATTTTCCGCGTGGCACTGCGGTAGCACAGGGCCGGCTCGTGGCCGGCCCGCACCAGCCGCATGGTGCCGCCCTCGGGGGCGATCACGCCGTAAAACAGGCTGATGAACATGTCTTCGCGCATGTCGGAAAACAACTGGCGGTTGAGGATTCCGAGCACCTCGCCCGGATCGTCGCTGCTGTCCGCCTCGGCGCGCAGCACGCTGCGGCACATGGCCATCATGATGCCGGCGGCCACGCCCTTGCCGGACACGTCGGCGATCACCACCCCGTGGCTGCCATCCGCCAATCTCAGGTGATCATAGTAGTCGCCACTGATGATCCGGGCGGGCAGGTTGGTGGCCGCCACGCGGAAGCCGGGGATCACCGGATCACCCTGCGGCAAAAGGATACGCTGCACCTCGCTGGCGCTGCGCAAATCGCTCTCGAACTGTCGTTTCTCCGCCGCCTCGCGGTAGAGCAGCGCGTTTCCGAGGGCGAAGGCGCTCTGCTCCGCCGCCGAGCGGAAAACGGTGAAGTCGTTCGGTGTGAACGGGGACTCCTCGCCGCCGCGGGCCACCGCCAGCACGCCCAGGTCCTTTCCGCCGTGGCGCAGCGGTGCGAGCATCGCCGAGACCTCGCCGCCGCCAAAGCCATGGAACGCGTCGCGAAAGGCCTCGTGGCTCTTCAGATCGGGGATCAGGGCCGGCTTGCCGGACTGCAGCACGCTACCGAGTACGCCTTGGTCGGCCGGCTGCTGGGCCAGCCGCAGGTGGCTTTCCATCGCCCGCGGATCTTTCTTGGCGCGGCGGATGACCTCAACCGGCACCCCGACCAGGGGCGGGCAATGGTCGGAGATGTGCTTCGGCTGCAGCAGCTCGCCGGGGTCATCCAACAGATAGACCGCCCCGCCGCGGGCGCCGACCACCTGGTTCACGCCCTCGACGATTACCCGGTAGAGCCCGAGCTGGCCGGCTTCCTTGCCGATGGCTTCGCCGAGATCATGGAGGAAATCGAACATCCGCGATTCCTCGGCCTCGAACGCGCTGAGTTGTTTCCGCTTCCGCCACAGCCTCCGCCTCAGGCGCCCGATCAGCAGGAAGCAAACCGTCAGCGCGATGCCAAGGATGGCCGAGACGTGGTGCCAATCCATCACTTATCCGCCTCGTCCGGCGGCGCTTGCTTCTGGAGCACGTCGAGCACGCCCTTGAAACGACGGGCGTTCTGGTCGCTGGTCGAGGCCAGGTCGCGGTGGGCGTCGAGCACGTGCCTGGCCCGCTCACCGAGGCCCTGCGGGCCGTTCGGCGAAAAGGACTTCAGGTCGGACCGGATGTCGTCCACGTGACCGCGCCATTCGGCGTCGGCCGGTTCGATGTCCAGAAGATGGTCAAGCCCCAGATCCTCCAGCGACTGGCGGTTTTTCGATCCCGGCGAGGCGATCTGCACGTCGCCGCCCGAGCGGCGCATGCGGGTGGAGAGACCGGCGAGGGTGCCCATGAAGGTCGAGTCCATGCCGCTGCACTTCTCGAGGTCGATCACGAACCGGCGGCGGCCGTGCTTTTCCCCCTGCTGGGCGCACTCCTTGAGCGCCGGGCTTTGCAGGAACGACCCCTTGCCCTCACACCGGATCCACACGAAACCTTCGAAGGTTCCCCAAAAAATGGCGTTCTGCTCGTTCACGAATTCCTTTTCGCCGAGGCGGCGAGACACGTGGCAACCTACGCTCACGGTTCGGCACCGGTCAACCATCCATCGATTCACCACAAGCCGGTTTTGCCGGTGGCGACCACGAACCACCCCATCAGGCCGTTGGCCACCGCGTGCATGATGATGCATGCGCCGAGGTTGCGGCTCCAGACTGCCAGCAGGTAGGTCAGCGTGCCGTAAACGATGGCCCCGGCGTAATCGACCGGCGCGTGGGCCAGCACGAAGCCCCCCGTGACCACTGCGAAGACCAGCCAGGTGTGCTTTCCAAAGGGCTGCAACCAGTAGCGCCCGCTCCAGTCCGCCACCAGGCGCATCAGGAAGGATCGCCAGAAAATCTCCTCGACCAAGGCCACGACCACCGCCGCGCGAAGGAAGCGCATCACCATCGCCGCCCACCAGGCCGCGCCTCCGGGAGAGAAAAACTCGCCCGGATCGAAGCCGTTTTTCCGGTCCTGCACGCCCAGCCACGTCCACCAGCCCTCGCCCTGCGGCTGCCAGCGGTCCCAGATCACCGTCGGCAGCAGCCAGCAGCCGATCCCGACCGCGCCGAACACCGCGCCGGCCAGCGACCAGCGGAGGCTCCAGTTGAACTCGTAGCTTTTCCACCAAGCCCCAAGGAGCACGAGGCAGGCCATGGTTTGCACCGGATAAATCCACTGCTCCGGCGCCTTCCGCCACCATCGAGCGCTCGGCAGGTCGCTGGCGAAAAAACTGCCCGCCACCTGCAGCACCAGCAGGAAGCCCATGAACAGCGCGAAGGGCGCCACCTGACGGCGGATCCACGTCTCGTGGTCCGTGACCCGGAGCTGGTCGGCCGCCGTCATGGCTCAGAGGCGACCCACGAAGGCCTGCATCTTGTCCATCGCCACCTGCAGGTCCTCGAAGGCCGTCGCATAGCAGCAGCGCAGGAAGCCCTCGCCGCTGGCCCCGAAGGCACTGCCCGGCACCGCGGCCACGCCTTCCTCTTCCAGCAGGCGCATGGCGAAGTCCTTGCTCGAAAGCCCCGTCTCCCGGATGTCCGGGAACACGTAGAAGGCACCACCCGGCGAGTGGCAGCTGAGGCCCATCTCGTTGAGGCGTTTCACCAGGAAATCGCGCCGCAGCCGGTAGCTCTCGCGCATGTCCTCGACTGCTGACAGGCCGTTTTCCAGCGCCTCGATCGCCGCCACCTGGCTGGTGATCGGCGCGCAGAGCATCGAGTACTGGTGGATCTTCATCATCGCCTCGATGATCGGCTGCGGCGCGCAGGCGTAGCCGAGACGGAAACCGGTCATGGCGAAGGCCTTCGAAAATCCATGCAGCAGCACCGTGCGCTCGCGCATGCCCGGCAGCGAAGCGATCGACACATGCGCCTCGCTCTGGTCGTAGCGCAGCTCCGAGTAGATCTCGTCGGTCAGCACGATCAGGTCGTGCTCGATGCACAGCTTCGCGATGCCTTCCAGATCCTCGCGCGAGGCCGTGGCACCGGTTGGATTGGTCGGGAAATTCAGCATCACCACCCGGCTCTGGGGCGTGATCGCCGCCTCCAGCGCTTCGGGTTTCAGCGAAAAGCCGTCGCGCTTGCGGGTCTCCACCGCGACCGCCTTGCCGTAGGCCATGACGATGCTCGGCGAGTAGGACACGTAGCAGGGCTCATGGTAAATCACCTCCTCGCCGGGATTGATCAGGGCGCGCAGCGCGAGGTCGATGGCTTCGGAGACGCCGACCGTCACCAGCACCTCGCCGATGTCGTAGCTCACGCCGAAAAAGCTCCGCACGTAGCCGGCGATCGACTTCCGGAGCTGCGGCAGACCGAGGTTCGAGGTGTAGCTGGTCTGGCCCTTTTCCAGCGAGTAGATGGCGGCCTCCCGGATGTTCCACGGCGTGACGAAGTCAGGCTCGCCGACGCCGAGCGAGATGATGCCCTCGCGGCCCTGGACGAGTTCGAAGAAGTCGCGGATGCCCGAGCGCGGCACGGCGGCCACCTGGCGGGCGATTTTTCGGGAGTAATCCATAAATCAAGCCCGCCTCCGCGGGCGCGGCCTTTCTAGAGTCCCGCTCCGTTCCTGCAATCCTCAAACGGAGAATCCGGTATGACGGCAGTCATCGGCTCCCTGCGAGAAAGCGACGGATCTCCGACGCCGCGTCTTCCGGTGCCTCCTCGGGCACCACGTGTCCCGCTTCTTCCAGGATCGCGACCCGGTGGCCGAGTCCGGACGAGGGCAAAGTTTCCACGGGAACGATCGCGTCTTCGCGGCCGGCAAGGATCAGGATCGGCTGGGAAACGCCGTCGATTTCCACCCGGCCGGCTTTCATGGTCGGGATCGCGGCTCCGAAGCCCCGATAGGCCCGGTGCAGACCCGCCACCAGCAATTGCCGACGGTATTCCTCCAGCGTCTCGGGCGTGAGCACGTCCGGGTGGAAATAGGCCCGCTCGAACAAGGCGCGGAGCCGCACCCGGTCGCACACCAGCAGACGCAGCAGCGGATACAACGCCTCGCGGACGAGCGGATTCCGAATCGCGGAGTCGGGCGCCACGTCCATGTTCAGCGCCGGGCTGATCAGCACCAGCCGCCGGACGAGCTGCGGATGATGGGCCGCCAGCCGCAGTGCGATCTCGCAGCCGTACGAATGCGCGACGATGTCGATGCGCCTCAGCTCCTTCGCCGCCACCAAACGGGCCAGCATTTCCTCCTGCCCACCCGGCGCGTAGGCCGCCGTATCCGGCGGTCGCTCGGTGTAACCAAAGCCGTTCAGGTCGGGCGCCAGCACACGCCGGCCCAGCCGCGGACCCAGCTCGCGGAAGGTGTAGCCCGACTGCCCGAAGCCATGGATCATCAGCACCGGCACGCCGCCTTTTCCCCCTTCGCGGAAATGAACGGCCTGCCCGGCCACCTCGACGAACTCACGCTGCGGCAGGCGAGCCCGGATTTCCGCCATGGGCTCCAGCGGACAGCAGGCGGCGGAAACGACCGCCGCCACCATCGCCGCAAGCATGCCGGCCGGTTTCATGCCCCTTCCCCTCGGCCATCCCGGGGTTCGCGGCAAGGTTTTGCGGAGCCAGCGGGGATCCATCGCTAGACCCCGCCATCCACCCACCGTAGAAGCCCGACATGATTCGCTGGTTCGCCCGCAACGACATCGCGGCCAATTTCCTCATGATCGCCATCCTCCTGCTCGGCGGCTGGACGGTGATGAACCGGGTCCCGCTGGAGGTGCAGCCAAGCATGAAGTTCAACGAGGTGCTGGTGCACATCGACTACCGCGGCGGCGCGCCCGGCGATGTCGAGCGGGCCGTCATCGTGCCGATCGAGCTCGCCCTGGAAGGCCTGCCGGGCGTGAAGCGTGTCGAATCCAGCGCCCGTGCCAACTTCGGCGAGGTGAAGGTGATCGCCAAGGACCACATCGATCCCGTCGAGCTGATGGATGAGGTCCAGCTCCGCGTCGACGGCATCGTGACCTTTCCCCAGGAAATCGAGCCGCCGCGCGTGTTCGTGCCGGACACCGCCAAGTGGATGGACGTCATCAAGGTCGCCATCACCGGTGACATGGACATCAACGACCTGAGCAAGGCCGCCCGGCGGGTGCGGGACGACCTGCAGGAACTGCCCGGCATTTCCCAGGCCGCCATCCAGGGCGAGACGCGGCAGGAAATCGCGATCGAGGCCGACCTGGCGAAGCTGCGCGACTACGGGCTGGGCTTCAACGACCTCGCCGAGGCGATCCGCCGCACCTCGATCGACCAGCCGGCCGGCCGCATCCAGACCGACGAGGGCGCGATGATCATCCGCTCGAAAGGCCAGGCCTTCACCAAGGACGAGTTCGAGAACATCGTCATCTCCAACAACGAGGGCTCGAACGTGAAGGTCAAGGAGGTGGCGAACGTCATCGACGGCTTCGAGGAGGGTGGAAAAATCATCCGCTTCGACGGCCACCCCGCCCTGCTGGTCGAGGTGCTGCGCCTCAACGAGGAGAACGCCTTGGACATCGCCGACAAGGTGAAGGACTACGTGGCCTCGCAGCGCACCCGTTTCCCGGAGGGCATCACGCTGCACATCTGGGACGACAGCTCCGTGGAGCTGCGCGGCCGGCTCGGCACGCTCTTCAACAGCATGCTCCAGGGCGGCCTGCTGGTGCTGGTGGTGCTCGGGCTCTTCCTGCGGCCGCGGCTGGCATTCTGGGTGGTGCTCGGCATCCCGATCTCCTTTGCCGGCGGACTACTGATGATGCCGTACTTCGGCATGACCCTGAACTCGATGAGCGTGTTCGGCTTCATCATCGTCATCGGGCTGGTGGTCGATGACGCCATCGTCACCGCGGAAAACGTCTACACCAAGCTGAGGCGCGGCGAGGATCCGGTCACGGCGGCGGTCGATGGAGCAAAGGAGGTCGCCGTGCCGGTCACCTTCGGCGCGCTCACCACCGTGGTGGCCTTCCTGCCGCTGCTCGGCTTCGAGGGATTTTACGGGAACTACACCAAGCAGATCCCGCCGGTGGTCGCGGCGGTGCTGTTTTTCTCGCTGGTCGAATCGAAGCTCGCCCTGCCCTGCCACCTGAAGCACATCCCGGTCGGCCGCACCAGGCTCGGCCCCTTCGCCCGTTTTCAAAAGACAGTTGCCGACGGCTTGGAGACCTTTATCGAGCGCGTCTACCACCCCTCCATCGTGGCCGCCACGCGCCACCGCTACGTCACGACGGCGGCCTTTCTCGCCATCGCGATGTGCGCCTTCGCCTTGGTGAAAAGCGGTCGGCTGGGCTTCGTGAACATGCCCTCGATGGACCGCAACCGCATCTTCGCCCGCATCCAGATGCCGCGCGATACGCCCATCGAAACCACCGACCAACGGGTGAAACGGGTTTCCGCCGCCGTGGCGGAGTTGAAGAAGGAATTCGTCGATCCCGGCACCGGCCAGCCGCTCATCGAGGACGTGCTCACCTCCTCCGGCGGCCACCCGGGGCGTCCGTGGGCCGACCCGCGGGAAGGCTTCGTGATCGTCTCGGTGGTCGATCCCGGCCAGCGCAGCGAACCCGGCCCGAAGAACAGCGACATCGCCAAGCGCTGGCTCGAGCTCGTCGGCGAGATTCCCGACGCCCAATCGTTCTGGATTTCCGGCGAACGCGGCGGCGGCATGGGAGGCGATGACATGGAGGAAATGCGCCTCGAGCTCCGTGGCCCGGAAGGCCCGCTCAAGGCCGACATCGCCGACCGCATCGTGGAGGAAATCGAGGCCTACGAGGGCATCGCCGATGCCTGGAGCGATCAGGGTCGGGTGCGCCCCGAGATCCACGTGACGCTCAAGCCGGAAGGCGAACTGCTCGGCCTGACCCAGCGCGACCTCGGCGGCCAGATCCGCTCCGCCTTCTTCGGCGAGCAGGCCCAGCGCGTCCAGCGCGGGCGCGATGACATCCGCGTGATGGTCCGCCTGCCGCTGGAGCAACGACAGTCGCTCCATACGCTCGAGGACCTGCGCATCCGCACGCCCGATGGCGGCAACGCCCCCCTCGCCACCGTGGCCACCGTTTCCCTGAAAAACGCCCGCTCGGACATCTTCCGCGTCGATGGTGCCCAGGTCACCGGCATCGGCGCCAAGCCGGTCGATGAGAATGTCGACATCATCGCCATCTCGCGCGATCTCCGGCCGCGGCTCGACGCCATCCTGAAGGGCCACTCGGAGTATTCCTGGCGCTACACCGGCTACATCGAGGAGCACGAGGAAACCGGCCACCGCATCTGGATCGCGGGCATCGCACTGTTCCTCGCGCTCTACGCCCTGCTGGCGATTCCCTTCAAATCGCTCATCCAGCCCTTCGTCGTCCTGCTGGCCGTGCCGTTCGGCATCATCGGTGCGTTGGCCGGCCACATGATTCTCGACCTCACGCCATCCTACCTGTCGGTGTTCGGCATGCTCGCGCTGGCCGGCGTGGTGGTGAACGACTCGCTGGTCATGGTCGATTTCGCCAACCAACGGCGTCGGGCCGGCGACATGAGCATCGAAGCCGTGACCGATGCCGGTGCCCGTCGTTTCCGCCCCATCCTGTTGACTTCGCTGACCACCTTCGTCGGGCTGCTGCCGTTGATGCTGGATCCCTCGCTTCAGGCACAGTTCCTCATCCCGATGGCGGTGTCGCTTGGGTTCGGCATCCTCTTCGCCACCTTCATCACCCTCTATCTGATCCCTTCGGGATATCTCGTGGCCGAAGATCTTGTAAACCTCGGCCGACGCGCCGGGCGGTGGTATCGGAAGCCGTTCCAGAGACCGGATGAAGGGCTGCTCAGCATGCATGAGTGAAAACCCATGCATGAACGGACTTGAAAAATGATCCGTTATCAAAAACGAAGCCCGGAGAGTTTTGCCCTTCGGAAATCGAGATTTCCATCACGGCTCGCCCCCCGGGCTTCCAACCCAAGACAACTTTATTCGTTCATCAGGCCCGGCGGCGATGCATCAAGCCAAGCAAGGCGGGGAAAGCAGCCAAAAGACCGGAGGCTTCCGGAACCGCGCTCGCACCGACGATTTGGAGACCATTGACAGGAGCACGGTATGTACCGTCACCGGCAGCAGTCCCCCTGACATTAAGAGTGAATGACGAGCCAGTGATTCCACTGAAAACCAGATAGTTTCCTTCATTACCATTACCTCCGCTGACCGGCCAGGTCGCGTTGCTAGTCCCGCCAGATTGAGGCAATTGATAGACCTTCGCGGTGTTATTTCCGGTTCCCCAGCTGGTGTTCTCGGTGTCCTCCGCGGAGAATGTGGTGCTTCCAATGGAATATTCACCGATCTTCCAGTTGGAACCATTCTGGCCATCAAAGTAGACGTAGACGTCGTAGGAGCCAGTCAGCGAAAGGTTATTGACGGTGATCGATCCTTGATTGTTGTCGAAGTCTGAATAGCCATTCCACATTCGGTCATCACCCGACGAGACGCTTTGGCTCAACCCCCAAGCGCCGATCGAGCCAGCGACGGTAATGCTGGCTCCGGAGGCGGTGGTGTCCGAGTAGGCCAGACCCGACGTGGTGCCATCGCCCCCGGCGACATTGTTCCAATGGTCAACCCGGGTTTGGGTGCCTGCGACGCCCGCAACGTCAGAAGCACCCATGGTGGTATTGACGGCATCAGAGGGGCG
The DNA here is from genome assembly GCF_040362925.1 of Haloferula sargassicola. Taxonomy (NCBI): domain Bacteria; kingdom Pseudomonadati; phylum Verrucomicrobiota; class Verrucomicrobiia; order Verrucomicrobiales; family Verrucomicrobiaceae; genus Haloferula; species Haloferula sargassicola. The sequence continues at coordinate 146,212 of NZ_BAABRI010000005.1, read as the reverse complement.
GGTGAAGTTCACACTGATGGTGGACGCGTGCGCCTCGCACAGAAGCGCGGTCGCAAGGACGGGGATTGAGGTGAGGAGGTTTCTCATTTTGGGGCTTGGGGAATTTGGGGCAGGGCCGGCATTGCCCTGTCGGCCGGTGAGTGTCCGCGCCGTGAAAAGTCTGACTTAAATTTTCAGCTTTTCTTCCAAAGGTCCCACTGACAGGCGCGGTCGCCCTCATGCTAAATATCCATAATCGATTGGCTTATAAAGGATTTCGCGAATCACTGGGTAGGCCCGGAGAGCTTACCCACGGAATAGATAAAAGCTCGTCAGCTTTCCGGAGCTGCGGGCACTTCCAGCCCGAGAGAGCTCCGTCTTTTAGCGCACCTTGCCAAAGAAGGAGTCCTCGAACGTGACTAACCGACCCCATGAGAAAAACCCATCGATCGAAACCCGACCGGCTGCCCATCACGGCGGCCGGATTCCTGCTATCCCTCGGCACCCTCTCGCACGCGACCACTTTGGAGGTCGGCGTGAACTTCCGTGGCAGCAGCACCGACATGGCTCCCGCGGACTCCGCTGGCGCCCCCTCTTACGAACAAACGAACTGGAACAACCTTGGCGACCGGGGCGGGCCCACCGCCTTGAACGACGCCAACGGTGCGGCCACTGCGATCCAGATCCAGTGGGACTGCCCCGGCAGCTGGGGCGATGGCGGCAATCCGGGAACGACCCCCGATCAGAAGCTGATGAAGGGTTACCTCGATTCCAACGGCACCGTGAACGGCTTGTTCGACGGCTTCGGCTCGAATGACGACGAGCCGCTCATCCTCCTCACCGGCCTCGATACCTGGATGTCGGCCAACGGTTTCACCTCCTACAGCATCGTGGTTTACACGGATGGTGACGACGCCACCGGCCAGCGGGCAACCCGTGTCTGGCTGGCGTCCACCGGCGGCAACGATTCACCCCCGGATCTCGGCGCCAACACCACCCCGGTTCGCGAACTTCTGGATGCCGCCAACTTCGGCACCACCACCACCTACGTCGAGGTCCCTTCCGGCAGCGGCACGGGAAACTTCACGGCCTTCAAGCTCCAATCTTCTCCCGCGGTCTACATCCGCACCGAAGAAGGGGGGACCGACCCTTTTCGGGCTCCCATCAACGCCATCCAGATCATCGGCACGGATGACACTCCGGTCGACACCGACAATGACGGCCTCCCCGACGAGTGGGAAATCATGTGGGGCCTCGATCCCGCGGACGACGGCACCGTCGATCCCGCCAACGGCGCAGCCGGTGATCCCGACGAGGACGGCCTGAGCAATGCCGACGAATACAACGGTGGCAGCGAATCCTCGAACCCCATCTCCGCCGACTCCGACGAGGACGGCCTCGGCGACAAGGAGGAGTTCGACCTCGGCACCGACCCGGTGTATCGCGACAGCGATTTTGACGGCCTCTCCGACGGTTGGGAAGTGACCTACTCGCTCGATCCGCTCGATGACGGCTCCGTGAATGTCGACAACGGTGACGCCGGCGATCCGGACGGCGACAATCTGGACAACCTGGCCGAGTTCGAACTTGGCACCGATCCCCGCAACATGGACACCGACAACGACGGCTATGATGATGGCGTGGAGGACACCTTCGGCCTCTGGGGCGGCGAGAATTTCACCGGCACCGATCCCCTGTTGGCGGACACCGACTCCGACGGCTTCCTCGACGGGGCGGAGAATCCCGACAACGACCACGTTCCCGGCTCGGTGCTCGGCACGGATCCGAACCTGGAAGATACCGATGGAGACGGCGTGAACGATCGCTGGGAGGTCGTGCTCGGGCTCGATCCGACCGACGATTCTCCTGCGGAGAGCCTGCCGACCGTCGCCTTGCTGAACGCGAGTTTCGAGCAACCTGCGACCGGCACGTTCACCTACGGTCAACCGACTTCGTGGACCCTCGACCCCGCCCCACCTTCCCAGGATGCGGTTTACGTCGAAAACATGTCTTCCGTGGGCATGATGGGCGGCGAAGGAATCAACATGGCCGCCATCCAGCTCACCGATGCCGTTCTTTACCAGGACACGGGCGTGAACTTCCAGCCGAACACCACCTACATCGTGGACCTCGCGGGCGGCGCCCGGACCGGTTGGCCCACGGGGCTGATGGAATTTGGACTGCGGGAGGGAACGGGCTCCGGCTCGGGCACGGCACTGCCGGGATACGCCGGCAAGCTAGACCTCGGCGGCATCGCCAGCGACTCGGGGAACCCTGACGCTGATGGACGTCTCGACCGCCTGCGCAGCGCCAGCGTCGTCTCCAACCTCGGCAGCGGCGCCCTGGGGCAGCCCTACTCCTTCGTCACCGGTGACACGCCTCCCACCGGCACCCTGGTGGCCTATGTTCGGAAGGTGACGGACGAAAACCGCGTCTACTTCGACAACTTCCGCATCCTGGCGGTGCCGAACTCACTCGACGGAGATAGCGACGGCCTGCCGGACGCGTGGGAGCTGGCCAACCGCCTCGATCCCACCGACGGCACCGGCGATCAAGGGGCCGCAGGCGACCTCGACATGGATGGTTTCACCAACGAGGAGGAACTCGCAGCGGGCACCAACCCGGCCGACGCGGCCAGCGCGCCCGTCGTGGGCAGCCCGATGATCGTATCGGCGGCATTCAACGGCACCGCCTTCGAAATCAGCGTCGAGAACCTGCAGGCCAGTGAGTCCTATCGCCTGATGCGCTCGCTCACCCTCTCCGATTTCGCTCCGCTGGGCGATGCGGTCACGGGCGTGAGCAGCCACACCTTCAGCGATCCGGCACCTCCGGCTGACAAGGCCTTCTATCGCATTCAGAGCGAGCCTTAAAGCGGGCCTTGAGCCTTGAAGTTCACACGCGGCCGATCCCACCCGGGGTCGGCCGCGTTCTGCTTTTACGCCCTTCTTCCGTCAGGTTTCCGGACCTGCGGACACTAGGTTTCTAGTAATTTCATGAGAAGACTGCTGCTGACCCTGCCTTGGACCGTCCTGATTTTCGCGCCGACATCCGCTTTCGCCGATTCCTTCAGCAGCCCTTCCGGGAATATCCTGGCGGATGTCTCCGTGGTGGATGACCGCCTCACCTTTTCCCTGACGGCCGACGGCACGACGGTGATCGAGCCCTCCCCTCTCGGGTTCGTCATGAACGGCAGCGACCGGGGCACCGGGATCACCTTGGGTCAAGCGACCGGCGACGAGGTCGATGAGAGCTTCCCATCCCGGCACGGCGTCCACGCCTTGGCCAAAAATCACTACCGGGAGTGGAGCCTGCCGGTGACCCACCAATCCACCGGAGAAAGCTACGTCTTCCGCATCCGCGCCTACGACAGCGGCATCGCTTTCCGCTACGAGGTGGACGGTTCGGGTAAAAAAGCCGTCACGGCGGAGTCGACGGGCTTCATGATTCCCGCCGGCACGCGCGTCTTTTCGCAACCCTGCAACGCAATTTACGAAAGCGTCTACAGCGGCACCGACATCGGACAGATCGGCGACGGCACCACCATGGGCCCCCCGGTGGTTGGACGCCTCTCGCAGGGCATCCACTTCGCGATCACCCAGTCGGGCTCGGGCGATGGTTTCTCCAATCCTTTCCTCACCAAGGCCCCCGGCCGTCTTCTTCAAACATCCTACGTTCCGAATGGCGACGGCAGCCAGGGCATGACCACCACGGGAAAGGTGCGCACGCCCTGGAGCGTCATCACCGCCGGTTCCCTCGACACGCTGCTGAACAGCGACATCGTCGAAGGAGTGGCGCCGGCACCCGACCCGTCGATTTTTCCCGAGGGCACCGCCACCTCCTGGGCCCGGCCCGGCAGGTCGGTCTGGAACTGGATGTCGCGGTTTCCCGGCGGACTGACCGCGAAGAACTCAAAGCTCGAATCCCGGTGGGCGAGCCGCCTCGGTTTCGAATACAACACGGTGGATGACGGCTGGGCCGCTTGGAACGAAGGCGACCCCTGGGACGAAGTGGCGGAAGTGATCGATGCTTCGAACGAGGTCGGCGTGAAGGTGCTGATGTGGATTGCCTCCGAAAATCTCGCCACCAAGGCGCAGCGGACGGAGTTCTTCGGGAAGCTCGAAAAGCTCGGCGCGGCGGGCTTCAAGGCGGACTTCTTCGACTTTCAAAAAGTAAGCCCCGCCGCGAAAGAGCGGGTCCAGTTGATCGAGGACATCCTCAAGGAAGCCGCGCGGCATCGGCTCATGGTGGACCTGCACGGCACCGGCAAGCCGCTCGGCCAGTTCCGCACTTATCCAAACCTGCTGAGCGTCGAGGGTATCCACGGAAAAGAAGCATTCCCCGACGCCGCCTCGACCGTTCACGAACCGCTCACCCGACTGCTCGCCGGCCCGGCTGACTTCACCCCGCTCGGCCTCCAAGGAAGGCTGCAAGGCCAGCAAACCCAGGCTTTCGAAATCGCTTCCGTCGCCGCCATGACCGGTCCGCTGATCACCTATGCGGAACGTGCCGACCGGATCGCCCACAGCCCGTTCGCTTCCGTCATCACCGCCATTCCCTGCATGTGGGATGAGACACGGGTTCTGCCGGAAACCGTGCTCGGTGAATCGTGCGTGATGGCCCGCCGGGCCGGCGACGAGTGGTATGTTCTCATCATGAACGCCGGGGAGGCGCGGAACTGGAAACTCGAGCTTCCGTTTCTCAAGCCGGGCGTTTCCTATCAGGCCGAGATTGTCCGGGATGACGCCTCCGCATTGGAGTATGGGATGATGGATTCGCAGAGTTCGGTGAAAGCGGAAACGGCGGCAGGGGGAGGATTTGTCATGCGCCTGTCCGTTCCCGACACCCGCCCCATTTCCGCGCTGCCATTTCAAACCTCCTTCTCCACGGCGCGCGGATCGCTCTATGCCGAACACGGCAGGATCCTCTCCACCGAGCCATGGGCATGCCGGAGCCTCGCCGGACGCCTGCCGGACGAGATGTGGAACATGACCGGAGACGGCTTGGTGCCATCGCTCGACACCACCGACGCGTGGCTTGGCGGTGCTTCGATCAAGGTCGAAGGGACGCTGCAGGACACCTCCGATCTTGAATTGTTCAGCGCCGACCTGCGCCTGACCAAGACCACCCGCCTCAGCGCCGCCTTCAAAACCGTGAACCTTGGCAAGGGCTCGGTGAGCTTGGGCCTGCGGTTTAAAGACGCGCCGGGTTCGCCTGCCTTTTTCCGACTCGATGCCCCTGCAGATGACCGCTGGGCCACGGCGGGCTTCGATCTCGCGCCCTTCGCCGACCGCACCTTGTCGTCTCTTTTCCTCCGCTTCGAAGCCGCATCGCGCGCGGACGACTTCCGCTTCCACTTCGGCGGTCTGGGTCTCCGCGAGGAGCCCGTGACCGGAACTCCCGCCCCCCGCGGATTCCGCGCCGAGGAGGTCGAGGTGAAGGGACTGGAGAATGTTTCCGCTCTCCTTCACTGGCAGGCGGCCCCGGGCGACGTGTCCCATTACTCCATTTATCAGAAAAATCCGCTCTCCGGAAAAACGAGATGGCTCGGTGCCACCAGCGAACTTTCGTTCCCCGTCACCGTCACAGCCATGGGGAAAGAGGACGCCATCGTGTTCGAGATCGCCGCGGCGGGCACCCACGGCGTGTTTTCCAAGCGCCTGCAAACGAAAGTGCCCCTGCCCGAACGGCCCGCCGTGGGTGCCGCGCTGAAAGGCACCGTCATCGGAACGCCGGGCTCCTACGGCAATCAAGGAAACACCCGCGAAAACGTCTTCGATGGCGACCCCTCCACCCACTTCGACGCCCCAGAGCCGTCCGGCGGTTGGGCCGGCCTGGATCTCGGGTCCGCTCCGAGCCGGGTCGCGGGCATCCGTGTGTTTCCCCGCGAAGGTTGGGGTCAACGGATGGTGGGAGGAGTCTTGGAGGGAGCCAATGAGTCCGATTTCAGCGACGCCGTCACGCTCGCCACTCTCTCCGACGCCCCGGCGGATGGCGTCTACAATCTGATCCCGGTCGATAGCACCGAAGCCTTCCGCTACCTCCGCTACGTCTCTCCGGACGGCGGTTACTGCAACGTGGCCGAGATCACCTTCCACCCGCCGGCACCCTGACGCTTATCTCCACCTGAGTCTTATCTCTCCATGATCTGCTATCCCCTGTCAGGGCTCGTGGACTTCGATCGATAGATCGTCGAGGTAGAGAATTCCCTCCATCTTGCAGTCGATCGAAAGAGTCAAAGGCTTCCCTGCCAAGTCGATCGATGGCGGCGTGTCGGGAATGCTGTGCAATGTCTCCTCCTGAGGAATCCAGAGATTTTGCGGCAGGGTCAGAGTCATTTCAAAGGAGTGCCAGCCGCCTGCCTCGACGTCATGCGTCGAGGTCGCAGCCGAGTATTGCACCATGTCCGGATAACCGCTGGCGACGAAGCGGACTGCCGTGAACAATCCGTCGGGGGCCGACACTTCACTCATATACCACCCCCGCACCGTGAGACGGAGGCCGGGCTTTGCATCGAGCGTCGCGCCGTTGCGGTTGAGGATCACCTGGTTGAGGAAGCCCCATTGGCTCAGGGAAACCACGTTGCGTCCCGACCTCGCGTAAAACTTGCCGTCGGTCGCGCGGTTGAGATCCAGAAGATTGGCCCTCGTCGTGAAAAAGGACTCCTGCCAGTAAAAGATCGTCTCGCTCACCGGCGAGCGGCTCTGGCTGAGATCCATCGCTTCGAAATCGCCATTGCGCAGCACGAATTCCTCTCCGCGCAGATGCCTCCACCATAGTCCGCCCCCGGTCGCCAGGATCACCACACCAGCCAGGGCGAGGTAGGTCGGCCATCGCCAGCGCCTGTAGGACCGTCCCAGCCTCAGACGGCGCTGCAAGGTCCATGCAGGCCCGCTTTCGCGATCGATCACCAGCCGCCGGGTCTCCTCCCACTCGAGCTCGCGGGGATTCAGCACCTCACCGAGCGCGGCATCGAAGCGGATCGCCCGGGCGCAATACTCCATCGCCTCCGGTTCGTCCTGCAGCCGTTCTTCAAGGCGGGCGCGCTCCTCCTTGGAGCAAGAATCGTCGAGAAAGCGTGAGACGAGACGCTCCAGCTCCGGATCAGGGGGTTGATTTCGAGGAACCTGACTCATCGTTTCTCCTTCAGTTTCCGTGTCACGCAATCTCTCAGCAAGGCCCGGATCCTCTCCAGCTTCTTGTAAACCGCGTCTGTCGTATATCCGCGCGACTTGGCTTCCTTTGTCAAGGCGCGGCGATCTTTGGAAACGTAGCGCAGGTCCAGCAATCGGCGGGGTTCCGCATCGAGTTCGTCCAGGCAGCCCCGGAGAGCGGCCGTGAGCGAAGCTTTCAGGTCCATCTCCTCCCGCTCCTGCTCCGCCGCCAGTTCGGCCAGGGAAGCCAGCGTTTTCACCGCCAGCATCCTCCGGCGGGTGCGGTAGGTGCGGCGGACCTCGGACATCGCGATCCGCTTGGCGCAGGCCAGCGAGAAAGCCAGCAAGCGCTCCGGCCCCTCCCTCACAGGACCTTTTTTCCAAGCAAGCAACGCCACTTCCTGCACGCAATCGTCCACGATGGACCGGTCGCTCAAATAACCAGTTAGAAACGCGCGCACGGAAGGCTGAACGTCCAACCAATGCCTCTCGAACTCCTCGGCCTCGCGCTGCGAAGACAGCTCCTGCGCCCCCCCCATCAACTCCTCCCCGGCACCCTCGGCGTGGAACGACGGGTCATCCACGCTCGATCTGGGGGTGCTGTCTTTCATTGAATCGCTGGGGCGCGGAAAAGGAGTGTTCCCGGAATTTGAGATAGGCGAGGACGGTGAGAAATCAAGCCAAGGCCACGAAGCGCGACGAAGGCCGCGCTCACCGCGGGTGCCGCCGAATGCGGTGCTTCGTTGCGATTACCCGCAGGCACCCTCGGATGTTCCCGTGCCGAACTGAGTGGATGCAACTCCAAAACGCCGTGCCCTCACAAGCGCCAAGTGCGGTCCGGGACGGGCAGGAGCTCCGCACCGGGAAGCCCGCGGTGAACGCCGGCCGGGCGGGTTATTCCGGCGATCGACGCTCATCTGCTTCCTTCGTAGATGGAGCACCCCAGCCAGCCTCCTTGACTGAGGGAAGCTGATACGTCCTCGGGTTGCATTAATTTACCTCAATCCCACCTCACGAGCTGCTCCGGAAAACAGCAAAAACTTCGTCAGATTGCATGCGAACGGACACTTGCCGGTGAGGAGGCGGCCCATTGCCTCCGAAAAACAGAACCCCACCATGAAACTCATCACGTCCTCCCCATCCTTGGCACTGCTTCTGGCCGCGCTCGCGTGCCCGGTTGGCGCCGCCACGGTCGCCGTCAACTTCGGCGGCACTTCTTTCACTGCCGAGAACATCGGCGCTGGCGAGAACACCGCCACGCTCGACACCGTCGCCGGTCTCGACACCCCCGTGTGGACCAACCTCGACAAGGACAACAACGGCAGCGGAATTCTCGTCACCGATGGCAGCAACGGCTTTACGGTCACTTATCACCGTGCCAACGGATGGTCGGGCGGCTCGCAGGAGCTTACCGGAAGCGATGCCTCGCAGCAGGTGTTCCGGGGCTATTTGGACGACGGGGACGGCGGTGGATCCTATGCCAATGGAGACGGCTATGGCGTCACCCTGCAACTCAGCGGGCTTTCCAGCTACCTCTCATCGGTCGGTGCTTCCAGCTACACCCTGACCGTCTTTCTGAATACCGATCAGGGCGAGGCTGATGCCGGCCTGCTGGACTTCGAACTGCGCCAAGGTCTGCTGTCGGGCGGCAACATCGCCGACCTGAGCCTGCTCCAGACCGTCACCCCGATTGTGCTGGGCGACGGATCCGAGCCCACCGGCGTGGTGGGCGGCATCGGAGGCACCGGCGGCGTGCGCGGTTACGCCACGCTTTCCGGCCTGACGGAAAACGAGATCACCCTCGCCTTTGCGGTCAACAACGGAGCGCATCAGCGCGGCTCCGTCTCCGGGTTCGCCATCACCCCCGTCGCCGTTCCCGAGGCCGCATCGTCGCTTCTCGGCGTGTTCGGCAGTCTTCTCCTGCTCCGCCGCCGCCGCGCCTGATGCCGCGTTTTCAGACGGAGCAGGCGCCTGTCTGCCTGCTCCGTCACCTCTCTGCAGGTCGCTTCCGGCGAACCTGCCGCCTGCGCTTTCCAACTCAATGAACCGTACTACCACCCACCCACCGGCCTTCGGGATTTTCACCGCGATGGTTGTGTCCCTCGCGTCCACTGGCATCGCACCCGCCCAGACCTACAAGGATTCCAAGGCCCCTCTTGAAGAGCGCGTCGAGGATCTCTTCTCACGCCTTACTCCCGACGAGAAACTCAGCCTGCTGAGCGGAGGCGGCTTCAACACCCAGCCGATCCCGCGCCTCGATGTGCCGCCGATGGTGATGGTCGATGCCGGACAAGGTGTCCGCGGAGGTCCCGATTCGCTTTTCGGCCCCGCCACCGCGTTCCCGTCCGGCGTGGCCATGGGTTCGACCTGGGATCCCGAACTCATCTCACGGGTCGGTGCCGCCATCGGTACGGAAACGCGCAACAAGGGCACCGGCGCCCAGATCCTTCTCGGCCCCGCCGTGAACATCCATCGCTCGCCCCTGGGCGGCCGGAATGGTGAGTATTTCAGTGAGGATCCCGTGGTCTCCGCGCGCCTCGGCGTCGCTTACATCCAAGGCATGCAGGGGGTCGGCACAGTGGCCTGCATCAAACATTTCGCCGCCAACAACGAGGAAGTGGACCGCGGCGACGTCGACGTCCGCATGGACGAGCGCACGCTGCGCGAAATCTATCTTCCCGCCTTCGAAGCCGGGGTGAAAGAGGGTGGCGTCTGGACCTTGATGACCGCCTACAACAAGGTCAACGGCCCTCACGCCAGCGCCAACACGTATCTTCTGAGAAACGTCCTCAAGGACGGATGGGGCTTCGACGGCTTGGTGATGTCCGACTGGGGTGGCGTTCATGAAACCCCCGTTTCCCAGGCCGGCAACGACCTTGAAATGCCGGGCGGCGGACTCGCCACGCCGGACAAGCTGAAGGTCGCACTGGAAGACAAGTCGCTGACACAGGATGCCGTCGATGACTCGGCGCGCCGCGTTCTCAGAACGGTGATCCGTGCCGGCTTGCTCGACGGACCGATCGAGCGTGACGCGGGCAAGGTGAACTCGGAAGAGCACCGGAAGCTCGCTTACGAGGTGGCCACCAAGTCGATCGTTCTTTTGAAGAACGAGAACCAAGTGCTCCCGCTCGACCGCAACCGGATCCGCTCCGTGGCCGTCATCGGCGAGCCTGCCGAGAAGCTGCAGATCGGCGCTCTGGGCAGCCCTGAAGTCAAACCGCTTAAAACGGTGCAGATCATCGATGGCTTCCGCGAGACCGCCGGCAAGAATGTCACCGTTCGGTTCGCGGCAGGACGCATCAACGGAAATCCGGTGTCCGATGCCGTGGTGCACGTGCCGGGAGACCCCAATAGCCCCGGTTTTGCCGCGGAGTACTTCACCAACACGAATCTGGAAGGCGAGCCCGCCCTCAAGCGCGTCGAGGCTGAGGTCCAGCTCAACGGCGGGGAATCGCCCGCGCCTGGTATCGGCGGATCGAACTACAGCGTCCGCTGGAGCGGCGTCCTGACCCCGCCGGAGACCGGCGAGTACACGTTCTATTTTACGGGCGACGATGGATTCCGCGTCTTCGTGGACGATCAGCAGATCATGGACCGGTGGAGCATCGGCGGGGCCGCCATCTACAATGGCAAGATCAAGCTCGAGAAAAGCCATCCGGTGAATCTCCGCGTCGAGTTTTTCCAAGGTGGTGGCAACGCCATGGCGGAACTGAACTGGATGCCTCCCTCCTTTACCATTTACAGCGACGCGGTGGCCGCCGCGAAAGCCTCCGATGCCGCGGTGGTCGCGGTCTCCACCTGGCGCACCGAAGGAGAAGGCAGCGATCGCCCCTCCATGGACCTTCCGAACGGCCAGGCCGATCTGATTCGCGCGGTGGCGGCCGTGAACAAGAACACCATCGTCGTCATCAACAGTGGCACCCCCGTCACCCTCAAGGACTGGGTGGATCAGGTGCCTGCCGTATTGCAGGCGTGGTTTCCCGGACAGGAAGGTGGCGCGGCGATCGCGGATATCATTTTCGGCGATGTCAATCCGTCGGGACGCCTTCCCGATACCTTTGCCGCCAACCGTGAGGATTATCCCGATTACGGGAACTTCCCCGGCACCAATGGCACCGTGAAATACGAGGAAGGGATTTACGTGGGCTATCGTCACTTCGACAAGAAGGGGATCGAGCCGATCTTTCCGTTCGGCCACGGCTTGTCCTACACGACCTTCGCCTTCAAGAACGCCAAGGCTCAATCCACAGGCGGGGAAAAGGGTCATCCCTCGGTGCGCGTGACCGTCGAGGTCACCAATACGGGGCGCCGCCAAGGCGAAGAGGTCGTCCAGCTCTACATTCACGATCCGAACCCCCAGATCGACAAGCCGGTGCGTGAACTGAAGGGCTTCCAGCGGATCGCTCTGAAACCCGGCGAATCCGGAACCGTGACCTTCAACCTCACTCCGCGGGACTTCTCTTACTTCGATGTCGCCGGCAAGCAATGGCGTGCCGATCCGGGCACCTACGACATCGAGATCGGGGCTTCCTCGCGCGACATTCGTCTCAAGGTGCCGCTGAAGATCCGCGATGCGGTGACCGAAAAGGTCCCCCTCTCAAAGAACTTCGCTCCTAACTGATTCCATCCATGGGTGGCGACGCGGGGACCTGGCTCCATCGAGCTTTTTCCCGCGTCGTCCGCTTTCTCCGCTCCGGAACGGCGCGGACGTGTCCAGCCGCCTGCCGGCATCTTCCCTTCTTTCGTGGGCCCAACATCCCACAAATCCCCGAAACCCATCCGCTCCCGCTCCTCGATGAACCGCCCGATCCACCGACGAGAATTCGCTTTGTCACCTTCCCGTCCTGATGGCTTTGCGCTGATCATCACCATCAGCTTGATGGTGCTCCTGACCCTCATCGCCGTGGGCCTGCTGGCGCTTTCCTCAATCTCGTTGCGCGGCTCGCGCAGCGGAGAGTCCATGCTGGAAGCCCGCTCGAACGCGCGGATGGCCTTGGCGTTGGCGATCGGCCAGCTGCAGAAGGCGGCAGGCCCGGACCAGCGGATCACGGCCCCCGGAAATCTCGTCCGCGCAAAGGCACCGGAAGGCCTCACCGGAGTGTGGGAGGCATCGACGCCGGCGGAGCTGGTGACTCCCCTCAACGACAAGGACGCAAAATTTGAAACGTGGCTTACCTCCGGAGCCATGCGGGCGGAGGGATCCGAAGTGGATGGCGAGCCATTGGCACCGCCGGACGACGAAGAAGCCGTGGTCCTTCTGGGCAAAGGATCCCTCGGCGAGAACTCGACGGGCAAGGATCTGAGCGAGGAGTATCTGCTGACCCGTCCGCTGGAGCTTTCGACCGACCGGGCGCACGGCGGGTTGGGTTGGGCGGTGATCGACGAGAGCGCGAAGGCCCGACTCGACTTGGAGGTAGAGCCGGACGATGGCCCGGGCACCGGCCTCGCCGAGCAGCTCGCCCGCGTCGGCGCGCCCCGCCGCTGCGGCATCTTCGCGCTCGACCAACTCGAAGGCTTCCGTCCCGACGAGGAAGAGGTCTCGAAGTTCGCCAGCTACGATTCCATTCTGCTGGGCAGTCACCTGGATGCTCTGAAGTCCTACCGTCCCGATCTCACCCCCTGGGCGCTGTCTCTGATGACGGATCCCGTTGACGGCGGATTGAAGCGGGACCTGAGCACTCTCGTCACCGAGGAGCCGGATGCTTTCGCCAGCGAAGGAGGCCTTTATGAAAGTCTCGGCCTTCCCGGGGATCAATCTTCCGAACCTCAATGGGCGTCCTTGGTGGACTACCACAATCTTTACAAGGCGATCGGCGAGCCGAATGCCTTCACCCGCGGAGTCCGGGCCGATGCGGTGGGAGCCAAGCTCCCCGCCGGGCTCAGGCCCTACACCGTGCGGAACAACCGCTACACCGCGAATCCCCAGGTTCCGCAGGGCCAGGTCCTCCTGCCCAGCCTCCTTAGGGTGGACATGATCTTTTCCCTCATCACGCGGGATCCGCATGGCCAGTGGCTCACGCCTCATCGCGCGAAGGGCAACACCCTGATGCTCCATCTCCTGTATCTTCCCGTCATTACGCTGCACAACCCTTATGATGTGCCGTTGAGCTTCGAGTCATTGAAACTCAACTTCCAGGACGTTCCCGTGGGCTTCCGCTTCCTGATCAACAACCAGCCGATCACCAACTCGCTGATCCCTCTCAACAATCTCTACAGGAACTACGTCAACTCCAACGAGTCGAAGATCTTCGGGGTTACCTTGCGGGAAACGCTGGGAGGCGGAGGGTCGGAGACGATCACCCTGGAGCCCGGTCAAACGAAGCTGTTTGGCACCGCCCGGGTGGAGCCCACATGGACGTGGAACGATGAGGACGCGGGCGGTGCCGAAGCCAACAAACAACTCTTTGACTGGGCCAACGACAAGACCACCAATTTCGAGATGATCCCCACCTTGATGACCGATCATACCACCGGTGCCGGGTTCGATGTCGATTGGTTGGCGGGACGCGATTTGGCGCCGGCAGCCCAGCGTTATTGCCAGGAAGGCACCCTCGGCCTGCGGGCGAATGATCAGGTCTCCGTCGAATGGGGACCCATCCGCCAGCCGAATTCGGAGTTCTTCATCGCCATGGAGCTCAATCGCAGACCGGCGGGAATCTACCGGATCAAGTATGGAAACGAAGCGAATCTCCGCAGGATCGTTTCCGAGGGAACTTCGGACCGTTACCCGGAGCCGCGCGAATTCCCCATGATCTATCCCGACCGGAACAGCCCCTCGGTCGCGGGAGGCCGCATCTATGAACCGGGCAGCCGGGCGATTCGCGATTACTCGCGTCCGCGTCCGTTCGCGATCTTCAGTTTCTCGGGAAAAACCACGCGGGAATCCTTCGTCCCCGCCCGTCCTTATGCCGACGCCTCGACGAACCTCTTCGTGGCCGACATCGATCTCTCGGGGACTGGCAACGCACCCGGTGACCAGCCTTACGAACTGGTGATGGTTCCCGTGCTACCCGGAACCGGGACGATCGGAGAAAACCGCGAGGAGGAGGAGGGATACTTTTTCGGCGGCCACGACATCGACCGCGGCACCCCGCGCGCCACCTTCTACGAAATCCCTCGCCTGCCCCTGCAGTCGCTGGCCCAGTTCCGCCATGCAAACCTGGCCAACTCCGGCACTCCGCCCTTCATGACCTATACGGTGGGAGAGTCCTGGGCGCACCCCATGCTCCCTACCGACGACGTACAGGGGCGGAGTGCGTCTAACCAGACGATCTACGACCATTGCTATCTCTCCAACGCGGCTTTGTGGGATCGCTACTTCCTGTCCACGATGAGCGACTACGAGGGGCCCGCCTTCGGGACAACCCGTTCCGCCAGTGAGGTGCGGCAGGGTTTTTTCCGTGGCGAGGAACCCCTTCTCAATCCACGTTTTCAATCGCTGGTTCCGGCGGCGGAGGCGGAGGATGCGGCCGGCGATCTGGGCCAGGCCGCCGGCGACCGCATGGCGGCCAAGTATCTGGCGATGAAAGGCGGCTTCAATGTCAATTCCACCTCGGTCGACGCTTGGATCGCCGTGCTTTCTTCTCTCCGCGATACGACCGTGGCATCCCAAGAGGATGGAGACACCGCTTCTGAAAGCTCCACACCCTTTCCCCGCGTCCGCTACCCGTCTGCGGGTCCGGTCGAGTTGGGAGGTTCGTTCTTTGGCGGACGGGAAGGCCGCTGGCAGGGCTACCGGCAGCTCGATGAGGACCAGATCAAGGAACTCGCTGAGAACATCGTCGACGAAGTCCGCGAGAGAGGGCCGTTCCTGTCGCTTGCCGAATTCGTCAACCGCAAGCTCGGAGGCTCCGGCGATGAAACCAGCTTGAGGGGGGCCATCGCCAACGCGATCCACAACACCGACATCAACTCCATCGTCGCCGTCGACGGCCTCGAGATCACCCCCAGCAACATCGGCACCCACAACTGGCAGACGCCCCAGGCTGCGATGGGCAACAACATCGAAGGCGCGCCCGGAGCGCTCACTCAAGGGGACATTCTGAGTGCACTGGGAAGCCAGCTGACCGTCCGGGGCGACACCTTCCTGGTGCGTGCCTACGGCGAATCCAGTAGCAATCAGGGACGCATCGAGGCGCGCGCCTGGTGTGAAGCCGTGGTGCAGCGCGTCCCGGATTTTGTCGATCCCGGTGACGTTCCGGAGACCGCGTCCGATGAGCTTTCCCCAATCAACCGATCCTTCGGACGCCGGTTCGAGATCCGTTCGTTCCGCTGGCTGGTGGCGGAAGAAGTGTGAACCTTGAACCGCATGAGAAACGCCTGTCTTTTCATCCTCGCCGTCGTCCTCGCTGTGGGGCCCGCTTTTGCCCAGACCCAGACCCAAACGGTTCTTTTCCGGACCCTTTGTCTCCAACATCAGGATGACATCCGCACGGTGTTCGTCCCATCCGCAAAAGGCGGCTCTTCGGAGGTCCCACTCCTCACCGGGGGGTTCAGTCCGGTTTACCGCGCAGCATTCAAGGACGGTGTGGCCGAGTTCCACGTGGATGACGACGACGCGCCGGAGGGCAAACGAGTGGTGGCGCGGGGGCGGCTCGCGTCCTCGGACCGCCAGTTGTTTCTCTTCCTGCCCGATCCTCAGAAGCGCCTCCCCTACCGCCTCCATTGCCTGCCCGACGACCTCCCGGCGTTTCCCATGGGAGGGCTCCGGTTTCTCAATCTCACCCCCTATGCGGCCCGCCTCGAACTCGCCGGAGCCAAGCTGCCGGCGGTCAAATCCGGTGCCAGCCAGACCTATCCCAAGGTTACCAAAGTGGACGAGTGGAACATGTATCAGGCACGGGTCGAACTGCAGGCGCCGGATGGTCACTGGGCCACCATTTCCAGCCCATCCTGGAAATCGCTGGAAACCAAGCGCGATCTCGCCCTGATCATGATCGACCCCACCTCCCGGCAGCCCCGCATTCTGAATTTCAAGGACCTCCCTCCATGGCTGGAACCGACGCCTGAGGAGTAGGAGCCCCCTTGGGAAACCGCTCTGCCCATATTCTTCGACTCCTTTCACCCACCCTATATCATTCATGAAGATCCCGAACCTCCGCCAGGGCATCCTGGCCTCGACATTGCTCCTCTCTCCATCTCTTACCGCCGCTCCCGTTGAGATCACCTCGCCCGATGGAACAAACGTGCTGACCGTCGACGATAGCGACGGCAGCATCCGATACGCGATCACATCCGCTGGCCAGGAGGTGGTCGCGCCGACTCCGATCGGCATCACGCTCAACGGCACCGCCCTTCCCCACTCCAAGGCAAAGGCCGTCCGGGAAAACCAGGTGAGAGAAACGGTGAAGCCGGTGGTTCCAACCTTCAGCGCCTCGTTCCCGGACGCCTTCAACGAGAAGTGGATTCAGTTCGATGACGGAGTCTCGCTGCGCTGCCGTGCTTATGACGACGGCGTCGCCTTCCGCTGGGAGACATCGCGGAATGACGAGGAAATGGAGGTGAATGAGGACCTGCGGATCTCCTTCACGGAGGATTTCCCCGTGTTTTTCCCCGCACCGAATGGCGATGGCTTCTTCTCCCACCAAGAGTGCCTTTACCCGCGGATGAAGGTTTCCGAAACAGCCGGCAAAAAGAATGCCTCGGTCCCGCTTCTGGTCGAGCGGGGTGACGACCGCTGGATGCTGGTTTCCGACGTCAATGTGGAAGGATATCCCGGCATGTGGCTGGAAGGCACGGACTCGACCACGATTCAGGCGGTGTTTCCTCCCTATCCGCTCGAAACGAAGCTGGACGGACACCTGAACCTCAAGGTTGCCAAGGCAGCCGATTACATCGCCCGGACGAAGGGCACGCGCACCTTTCCCTGGCGGGCCTTCGCCCTCACCGACGACGCTGCGGGCCTTCTGACATCGACCCTGTTTTACAACCTGGCGGAACCGAGCCGTTTGAAGAACACGGAGTGGATCCGTCCCGGCCTGGTGGCTTGGGACTGGTGGAACGCGAACAACATCTATGGGGTGCCGTTCCGCGCCGGCTTCAATCAAGAGACCTACAAGCACTACATCGACTTCGCCTCCGAGATGGGCGCGGGATACATCATCCTCGACGAAGGCTGGAGCAAGCCCGGACCCGGCGGGCTGCTCGAGGTCGTCCCGGAAATCGACATGCCAGCGCTCGTGAAATACGGGCACTCGAAGAAAGTGGACATCATCCTGTGGATGGGTTCGGTGGCTTTGGAGCACGATTTCGATCGGGCGTTCGATCAGTTCTCCGAATGGGGCATTGCGGGTATCAAAGTCGATTTCATGCAGCGTGACGACCAAGTGATGATGGACTTCCTCTACCGAACCGCCGAGGAGGCGGCGAAACACCGGCTGCTGGTGGATTTCCACGGCGGTTCGAAGCCGACCGGACTGTCCCGAACCTGGCCGAACATGGTGACCACCGAATCCGTATGCGGCCTCGAACAGAACAAGTGGGGCGGAGATGCGAATCCCGACATGGCCGTCCTTCTGCCCTTCACCCGCATGGTGGTCGGCCCCATGGATTACACGCCCGGGGCGATGGTGAATCAGCAGAAGAACACGTTCCGCCCCATGAACGACACCCCCACCAGCCAGGGAACCCGGGCGCAACAACTGGCGATGTACGTGGTCTACCTCAGCCCGCTGCAAATGCTGGCCGACAGCCCCACCCACTATCGGCGCAATCCCGAAAGCCTTCCCTTCCTCAAGGCAGTGCCGACCACTTGGGACGAAACCCGCGTGCTGAAGGCCGACGTCGGCCGCTGCGTGGCGGTGGCCCGGCGCAAGGGGAACGAATGGTTCATCGGCGGCCTGACGAGCTGGGAAGCCTGTGATCTGGAACTGCCGCTGGATTTCCTGGGCACGGGCAGCTTCGAGATGACGGTCTGGAAGGACGGCATCAACGCCGATCGCAACGGCAACGACGTCGCGGTGGAAACGCGGTCGGTGGCCGCCAAGGACCGGCTGACGGTGCATCTGGCTCCCGGCGGCGGTGTGGCCGCGATGATTCGCAAATGATCTCGAGGTCGAGCTTCCGATCTCTATCTTTTGGGGTGAAGCAGGCCCGTCGCCGTATTTCGGCGGCGGGCCACTTTGTGGAGAAAACCCGTCCCGCCCACGTACGGAGCGGCGCACCCGAAGACCGGGCGTCAGAGCGGCAGCCGCTCCTTCTCACCGAGATGCCTCGGCCTTGTCTTGAGAATCCGCACGTCCAACCACATTTTCACCCGCGCGCCCACCTCGCGGAGGCGGGTCTTGAGCCCACCCTGACCATCCACATCGCGGGCGTTGAAACCGACGCAATCCATCCCGTTCGCCCGGCCCAGGTAGATCGCGCGCTCGTTTTGGAATTGCTGTGAAATGAAGGTCACTTCTTCCACGCCGAAGACTTCCTTCGCCCGCACCACGGAATCCAAAGTACGAAGCCCGGCGTAGTCGCACACGATCTTGTCCGACGGCACGCCGGCTTTCACCAAGGCACGCATCATCCGCAGCGGCTCGTTGTAGTGCTTCGTCCGGTTGTCACCGGAGACGATCACACAAGCCAGTTTGCCCGCTTTCCAGAGATCGGCCGCGGCATCGATGCGGTAGCGGAAATAGAGGTTCTCCCGACCCTCGATCCGGTCGTCGCAGCCGAACACCAGCCCCACCCGTTGGCCGGGCACTTCCGCCGGCTCGTCGTGCAACCGTCCCACGCTTGCCAGCACCGCAGCCAGGTTGGTCCACGCGATCCACAGCACGAAGGCCCCGAGCGCCATCGAGGCGCCTAACAGCAGACGTTTCCACCACGGCCTGCGGGCTTTTCCCTCGGCGGCCTTCACGGCTCGGGCACTCCCACGGTTTTGCGCAGCGATCCGATGAAGGTCTTCATGGCTTCCTCCCACCGGGTGCCGATCGGTCTCTTCGGTGCCAGCACCCGCAGGCGCTCCGGCTGGTCATCGCCGAACACCACCCGCTTGGTGCGCCCGATCAGTTCGCCATCCACCTCCAGCGGCACCTCCCGCTCGCTTTCGACCACCAGCGATTCGGTTTGCAAATACACCACCGTCGATTCGTCGAAGGCCACCCCGCGCGAGGCGATCCCGCGCAGCGAATCGAGCACCAGCCGGTAGCCCGCCTCCTTGAAGACCAGCACGTCCAGCTTGTTGTCCTGATTGTCGGCGCGATGGAAAATCCGGAACTGGCCGCCATAGAGCGAGCCATTGCCGGCCAGCACGGCGATGCCCTCCGCGGTGCGCCCGTCGCCCGTCCTCACCCGCATCATCGGCGGATCCTCGCCGAGCACCTTCACCGCCGACATGAGGTAGGCCAGCGGACCGAGCACCTTCTTGGTTTCCCACGTGGTTTCCTCGATCACCGCGGCATCGAAGCCGACGCCCGCCATCTGCACGAAGGGCGTGCCGTTGGCCTCGAACAGGTCCACCTCCCGAACGTTGCCTTCGAGGATCACCTCAAAGGCGCGGTCGAGGTTGTCGTAGGGAATCCCCAGCTCGCGCGCGAACACGTTCATGGTCCCGGTCGGCAGCACGCCCAGCGCGGTGCGCGTCCCGGCCAGCCCCTGGACCACGGCGTTGAGGGTGCCATCCCCGCCGGCGGCGATCACCAGCGGCTCGCCCTGCTCGGCGAACCTCTCGGCCAGCGCCTGCGCCTCGGCTGCCGAGCGGGTGGCGTAGAGCGCCAGCCCGGCGGCATTGTCCATCAGGAACTCCAAAGCCCGCCGGCCCCGTTGGCTGCGGGCCTTCGGGTTGAAAAGCACCGGATATCGCGGCGGCAGAATCACGCCCGCAATCAAATCACGACCTCACCGCCCCGCAAGCCTTCAACCGCTTCATCAGCTCGGTCATGGGCAGCCCCATCACGTTGTCGAAGTCGCCCTCGATCCGCTCCACCAGCATTTCCCCATGCTCCTGGATGCCGTAGGCTCCCGCCTTGTCGAGCGGATCGACTTTTCCGAAGTAGGTGGAAATGACGGAAGCATCCAGCTCGTGAAAGCGCACCCGCGTGGCCACAACGAAGGTTTCCATGCCCTGCGCCGAACGCAGGCAAACGCCGGTGCGCACCTCGTGGTCGCGGCCCGAGAGACTTTCGAGCATCGCCCTCGCCTCGTCCCGATCCCGCGGCTTGCCCAGCACCCGGCCACCGACCTGCACCAGCGTGTCTGCCGCGATCACCCAGCCCGAACCCGGGTCGACCGCGTCCGCCTTCCGTTCGGCATTGGCCTGGCATAGCTGATCCCACGGCAAGGCCCCGGGCGGCAACTCGTCGGCCGGCGACGGCCTGACCTCGAAATCCAAACCCTCGCGCTCCATCAGCTCTCTTCTCCGGGGCGAACCCGATGCCAGAATCAACCTCACGCCGGGATCCGAACGGCCACGTGGCGGCCTGCCAAGTCTGGATCCTTACCGCAAATTCATTGCATTTCCGCCGCTGCTTTTTAGATTGCACCCATGCCCCGCTGGTTCCTGCCATTTTTGCTCAGCTGCCTGGCCGCCCATGGCGACCTCAAGGTCGCGGCCCTGCATCCCCTGCTCGCTGAACTGGCACAGCAGGTCGGTGGCGATCAGGTGGAGGTGATCGACCTGATGGGCCCCAATGGCGACCCCCACCACTTCGAGCCGACGCCCCGCCAGCTTCGCGAGACCGGCCGTTTCGACCTGATGCTGGCCTGCGGCCTCGGGCTCGAGTCCGGCCTTTCCGACATCCGCGACCTCCTGCCGGCGGGCTCCGAAATGGTCGAGGTCGGCGAGGCTTTGCCCACGCTGGCCGGCACCTGCGACGACCCCAGCCATCACCATGATCATGACGGCCGCGATCCGCACTGGTGGCACTCGGTTGAAACCTATCGCCGCGCCGTCAGCGTCGTGGAGTCCGCCTTCTCGCGGCTCGATCCGGACCAGGCTGATGCCTATGCCACGCGGGCCGATTCCTATCGCCAGCAGCTCGACCGACTCGACCGCTGGGTGCGTCGGCAAGTGGCGCGCGTTCCGCGGGATCGGCGGGTGCTCGCCACCTCGCACGCCGCCTTCGGCTATTTCTGCCATGAGTTCGGCTTCCGGGCCGTGGCCGTGCAGGGCCTGACCCGCGAGCAGATGCCGGACGCCGCCAGCCTGGCTCGCGTTTTCACCGAGCTGCGCGACCAGCACGTGACGGTGATCTTCCCGGAAAAAGGCGCCAATCCCGCGATCCTCCGCGCCTTGGTGAAGGATGGCCACCTGCGGCTCGGCCCCCAACTGGATGCCGATGGCACCCGCTCCGCCAGCTACGAGGCGATGATCCGCGGTAACGTCACGGCCATCCGCGACGCGCTGGCACGCTGATTTCAGGCCACCCGCCCGGCCCGTCGGGTTTCCCTCAGGGAAACGTCCTCCACCCGGTTGACGCGCGGCTTCTCACCCTCGATCAGCACGACTTCGATGACGTCGTAGCGCCACGGAAAGTCCCGCCGGCCGAGCATTCGGAGCCACTCGTTCGCGCCCCGCCGGATGAGCCGCCGTTTCTCCTCGTTCACGGCTTCCAGGGGCCGACCGAAGTCATCGCGGGTGCGGGTTTTCACCTCCACAAACAGGAGCACCTCACCCTGGCGGGCCACGATGTCCACCTCGCCGCCGCCGGGCGCGCGGAAATTCCGGAAGAGCACCTTGGCGCCGATCGACCGGAGCCAGGCGGCCGCGATCCGCTCGCCGCGTCGGCCGACTTCGGCGGGCTCGATTTTTCCGCCATCACGCCCCTCAAGTGGCAGCGCCAATTGAGCGACGGGCTGAAACGAGCGACGATGAATGCGACAAGGCCCATGAAGGCGGAGAGCTTCCAGATGCTCCCTCGTACCATAGCCCTTGTGCCGCTGGAATCCGTATTGTGGAAACTCGGCCGCCAGTTCCGTCATGCAGCGGTCACGGGAAACCTTGGCCAACACGCTGGCGGCGGCGATCGAGAGCGAAAGCCCGTCGCCCTTCACCACGCCGTCGTGGCCGTGGGGAAAGCCGGGCACCGGCAGGCCGTCGATCAGGCAGTGATCGACCGTGCGCGCCAGCCCCGCGACCGCCAGCGCCATTGCCCGGTGGGTCGCGCGCAGGATGTTGAGGCGATCGATTTCCTCATGCTCCACGAAGGCCACGGACCAGACGATGGCCGCGTGGCCGGTGAGAAACGCAAAAAGCCGTTCGCGGCAAGCCGCGGACAGCTTTTTGGAATCGTCCAGTTCGGGGCAGGAAAACGTCTCGGGCAGGATCACCGCCGCGGCCACGACCGGTCCCGCCAAGGGGCCCCGGCCGGCTTCGTCGATGCCCGCGATCACCTGGTGACCGCGGGCCCGACACGCAACTTCCAAACTGAAATCAGGCATGACGCCCTCAGAACTGCCTAAAGCGGTCCGGGAGTGTCATGGCGGAAATGTTCCGCGTGGCAAAAATCTGGGTCGCGTAAACCATGCCATCGTCGGTGACCACCACGCCGAGACCGGCACAATCCCAGTCCTGCTGGAGATTGTAGGAGTGTTTTTTGGAAGCCACCCAGGCGCGGGTGAGCTGGCCGGGGATGTCGCCGGTCACCTTGCCGCCGGCGACGTTTTCCGCGATCGACTCCATGTTGTAGATCCGCTGGGCGGCCAGCACCCGGCCGTTGAAGCCGTAGTGGGAGATGTTTTCCGACCCGAGCGAGAACTTGCCGCGGTTTTTGGCCATGAATTCGCAGTGTTCCTGGGCGAGGCGGTCGAGGCCCGAGTTCGGCTGCAGCGCATCCTTGCCGATGCTGGCGCGGTAGCGGTTGATCGACTGGTGGAGCTGGTTTTTCAGCGATGAATTCTCGGCGCTGTGCGCGTGACTCGCCGAAACGGGAACGCGGGTGGTGTCGAGATCGCTGGCACAGGACGCAAGGAGCACGAGGACTCCCGCGCCCACGACTTTCGTCAGGGTGTTGTGGGACATTCTGTGTGTGTATTGTGTGTGGACGGTGGGACTGTGTGGAGCAGCCGGCTGGCATTCCAGCCAACCGATGTTCTACCCACCCAATCGCAGTCAGGCAGTCACAAAGTCGCGTGTTAGAGTAACGGGAACGCGTAATTACGCTGACTGCCGTAGTTGCCCCGAAGGGCGGGATCGCGAGCTTGGACTCCCCGCCTGGCGAACCTGTTCAAAGCGGTTTCGGGCGAAATTCCGGGCTGGAGCCGCTGGTCGGATTTGAACCGACGACCTGCTCATTACGAATGAGCTGCTCTACCCCTGAGCTACAGCGGCAATTCCCGGCGGGAAGAGGCGCGGAATGAACCAGAGGCCCGCCCGCTGGGCAAGCAATTAGTCGCCCGTCACCGCGACCACGATCTGCCGCTGGTGCGGCGCCCGGCGGTGCTCGAACAGGAAGATTCCTTGCCAGGTGCCGAGCGCCATCCGCCCGTCGATCACCGGAATGACCTCGCTCGTCCGGGTGAGCGCCATGCGGATGTGGCTGGGCATGTCGTCCGGGCCTTCCAGCGTGTGGACGAAATACGGCGTGTCTTCCGGCACCAAGTGATCGAAGAAGGCCTCCAGGTCCCGTCGCGCGCTGGGATCGGCGTTTTCCATGATGACCAGGCTGGCCGAGGTGTGCCGCACGAAGACGGTGACCGTGCCCGTGGAAATCCCGCTCTCGGCGACGATTCCCGCCACTTCGGAGGTGATCTCGTAGGTCCCCTTCCCCCGGCTCCGGACGGTAAAACTGCCTGCATGCGCGCTCATGGCGGTCATGCTGGCGGCGCCGGCGGCGGCGTCCAAGCCCGGAAGCGCCCACCGGAAAAGACGAAACGCAGGACTCCCCCCGGAATCCTGCGTCTTTCGTTTCGTCGTCGGGGACCGGCTTGCTGCCTGGCTCTGAGAACCCACCCCCCGGAGGGTTCAGTCAGAAGCCCCTTCGGACTCGCTTATAACTCCTCCTATCGCGGTGCCCGCGGCCCGTTTTCAAAATGCCTCCATTTTTTTCAGGGGCTGATCCCCTTCCGTCCTGCGGCCTCAGAGCCCGACCGCCTGGCGGACGCGATCGAGCGTGATGGCGGCGGCGGCGCGTGCTTTTTCCGCGCCCTTGGCCAGAACTTCGTCGACGAAGCCGGGATCGCTCACCAGCTCCTCGCGTTTCGCCCGCATGGGCGCGAAATAGTCCCAGTAGGCTTCGGCAAGCTGCTTCTTGAAGTCGCCATACCCGGTCCCGCCGGACTCGTGGCGGGCCACCATTTCCCGGTAGGCGTCCTCGTCGGCGAAAAGACGGAACAGCGGGAGGATGAGCGAGTCCGCAACCGGCTTCGGCTCCTCCACCGGTGTCGAATCGGTCTTGATGCGCATGATGAGCTTCTTCGACGGCTTCTCCTCGCCGAAGAGCGGCAGGGTGTTGCCATAGCTTTTGCTCATTTTCTGGCCATCGAGGCCGGGCACCACCGCCACGCTCTCGCGGATGATCGGCTCGGGCACGACCAGGGTGCCCTCGCCGTAGGCTTCGTTGATCTTGCCGGCGAGGTCGCGCGTGACTTCCAAGTGCTGCTTCTGGTCCTTGCCGACCGGGACCTGATTGGAATCGTAAAGAAGGATGTCCGCGGCCATCAGCACCGGGTAGGCGAACAGGCCGTGGCTGGGCGAGAAGCCCTTGGCGACCTTGTCCTTGTACGAGTGGCACTTTTCCAGCAGGCTGATCGGGCAGACGGTGGACAGGATCCACGCCAACTCGTTGACCTCCGGGACGTCGGATTGGCGGAAAAACACCGACCTTTCGGGGTCCAGCCCGCAGGCCAGGAAATCGACGGCCAGTTCCCGTGTGTAGGCGCGCAGCTCGGCAGCGTCCCTGACGGTGGTCATCGCGTGATAGTTGGCGATGAAGTAGAACGCGTCGCCCTCCTCCTGCAGCTTCACCGCCGGCTCCATGGCGCCGAAGTAGTTGCCGACGTGGAGTTTGCCGCTGGGTTGCAGGCCGGTCAGGATGCGCATGGCGCGGACCATGGGAACTCGCAACGCGGCGGTCAAGAGCCCGCGGGCCCGGAGCCCGGCTTCGACGACCCGCTTGCGCCGGCGGAGCTTCGGACTACCCTGCGCCATGCCTTTTTCCTGCCCCAGCGGGCGCTGCAAGACCCCGCGCTGGATGACCCTGGTCCTGTTCGCCGCGGGGGTGAGCTACCTGGGCTTCGGGCTGGCGGTGAACTTCTTCCCGCAGGGCTTCTCCACGCTGATCGATGACCGCCCGCTCGACCATCCGATGGTGTGGCGGGCGATCGGCCTGACGGCGGCAGCCTTCGGCGTCGGTTTCCTGATCGCGGCCAAGGCACCCTTCCAGCACTGGGCGCTGATCCTGGTGGGTTTCGTCAAGGCCACCCTGGTGGTCGCCGCCAGCCTGTGGTCGGCCGCGGCGGGGAGCCTGTCGCCGCTGGCCTTCACGGTGGTGGCGGGCGACGACCTGCTGTGCTGGTTTCCGCTCGCGCTGATCCTTTGGCACAACCTCGAGCGGCGGCTCGGCAAACCCGGCGACGGCGAGGCCCTGGACCTCGAGGAAGCGGCCTCGCTCTACCGGCTTTCCTCCGGCGAGTCCCTGCGTGCGGCATCGGAAAGCGAGCTCGTCTGCCTCGTGTTCCTGCGCCATTTCGGCTGCACCTTCACCCGCAAGATCCTGCGCGAGCTGGAATCGCTGAAGGAGGAGGCCGAGCACCACCGGGCGCGGCTGGTGCTGGTGCACATGCTGGTCCCCGGCGGCGAGGAAACCTACCTGCCCGCCCGCAGCGGCATCGCCCGCATCGCGGATCCGCGCTGCGACCTGTATCGCGCCTTCGGCCTGGGAAAAGGAGGCTTCTGGGAGCTTTTCGGCCCGCCGGTGTGGATTCCGCTGCTGGTGGCGCTGATCCGCGGCTGCGGGATGGGCCACCTGGCCGGCGATGGCCTGCAGCTCCCCGGCGCGTTTCTGTTCCGGAAAGGGAACATCATTTCCGCGCAGCGGGCACGCACGCAGGCCGACCTGCCGGACCTGCCAAGGCTTTTCGAGGGGTTGCCAAGGCCGGAGCCCGCTGAAAGGCTCGCCGTATGAGCAGCCGTCTTGCGGACCGAACCCTCGTCGTGACCGGTGCTTCCAGCGGCATCGGACGTGCCCTCGCGGAGCGCCTGATCGAGCGGGGGGCCAGGGTGATCGGCATCTCCCGCTCAGCCGGCCGCCTGCCGGCGGGCGTGGTGCCGCTCCAAGCCGACCTGACCAAGCGCGAGGAGGTCACCGCGGCCTTCCGCCGGCTCGAAATCATCGATGCCCTCGTGAACTGCGCCGGCGTGGCCTACCAGTCGAAGATCCTTGATGGCAACCCGTCCGACTGGGAGGAAATGTGGCGCGTCAACGTGATGGGGCTGGCGCTGTGCTGCCAGCTGGCGCTCCGCCATTTCCCGAAATCCGGCGGCCGCATCGTCAACGTGTCTTCCATGAGCGGCCACCGCGTGCCTCCCGGCGGAGGATTCTACGCGCCGACCAAGTTCGCCGTGCGCGCGATCACCGACTCACTGCGGCTCGAGGTCAAGGCCGCCGGCCTGCCGGTCCAGGTCGGCAGCGTCTCGCCGGGCTTCGTCGACACCCCGCTGCTCGACGACTACTTCCGCGGCCGGGAGGAAGTGCTGCAGCAGACCCGCGCCTCGATCCACATGCTGCGCGCGGAGGACGTGGCGGAAAGCATCCTCCACATGCTGGAGACGCCGCCCCACGTCGAGATCGGCGACATTTCCCTGCGCAGCTCCGACCAGCGGGTCTGAGCCGCCATTTCGCTCCAACTCCCTCACCCGTTTGGGCTTGGCATTTCCCCCGACAGCATCCGCAATCCCGCGCACCGCAATGGCCGACCGAGTGAACATCATCTGCATGAAGTGGGGCACCCGCTACCCCGCCCACTACGTCAATGTGCTCTTCCGCTCGATCGAGCGGAACCTCTCGCGGCCGTTCCGTTTCCTCTGCCTCACGGACGACTCCAGCGAGCTGCTCCCGGGCATCGAGACGGCCCCGTTTCCCGAAAATCCGGGCATCACCCAGTCCCGCTGGCCGAATGTCTTCCTCAAGCTCGTGATGACCCGCGACGGCTTTTGCAATCTCGAAGGGCCCACGCTGTTCCTCGATCTCGATCTGGTGATTCTCGACTCCATCGATGGCTTCTTCGACTACATGCCGGGCAAGAACTGCATCATCCACAACTGGTGGGAGCGGCGGAAACAACTGCTCCGCTCGCGGCCGGAGATCGGCAATTCCTCCATCTTCCGCTTCGAGGCCGGCAAGTCGCAGTATATCTACGATACCTTCATCGCCGAGATGGATCGCGCCCAGGATCGCTCGATCTTCGTCACCGAGCAGCATTTCCTGACCTATGCCATGAAGGAGCGCTACTGGTGGCCGGAGGAATGGGTGCGCAGCTTCAAGTTCAACGTCCGCCCCCCCTTCCCGCTCAACCTCGTGATGGCTCCGAAAAAGCCGGCCGGCGCGAAGTTCGTGGTCTTCCACGGCCAGCCGGACCCCGACGACGCGATCGCCGGGTTCCCCGGAAAAAAACTGCACCACCGGGTGTTGCCCGCGCCTTGGGTCGCGGAGTACTGGAAGCTCTGATCTTTCCCACCGCACCATGCAACTCTGGCTCTGTCCGCTCATCGCGTTCCTGCTTGGTTCCATCCCCTTCGGGCTGTTCATCGCCCGCATGAAGGGCATCGACATCCGCGCCCACGGCTCGGGAAACATCGGCGCCACCAACGTGCTGCGCGTCGTCGGCAAGCAGTACGGCATCACCTGCCTGATCCTTGATGCGCTCAAGGGCTACCTGCCTGTCGCCCTCGCGATCACGCTGATCCGGTTCACCGGCCAGCACAATCCGATGGAAATCGCACCCTTGCTCCCCCTCGGGGTGGAGCTGCCTCCGGAGCGGCAGTGGTTCGCCCAGCTGATGCAGGTGCTCTGCGGCTTGCTCGCCATTCTCGGACACAACTACTCGCCTTGGGTCGGCTTCAAGGGAGGCAAGGGCATCGCGACCTCGGCCGGAGTCCTGATCGCGCTCGCGCCGGCGGCGGTGGTGATCCTGATTCTCGTCTGGCTGGCTCTCTTCCTCACCACCCGCTATGTCTCCATCGCTTCCGTCGGGGCTGCCGCCGTGCTTCCTCCGCTGATCCTTTTCGGATCGTGGTTTCATGGAAAGCTCGCCGCCGGGACTTGGAACAAGCCCTTGCTGGTCTTTTCGATCATCATCGCCGCCTTGGCGATCTGGAAGCACCGCACCAATCTCAAGCGCCTGCGCGAGGGCACCGAGCACCGTTTCACCCGCAAATCCAAGCCGTGATGTTCGAATCCGCCGCCATCCTCGGCACCGGCTCGTTCGGGACCGCCATCGCCCACCTCATCGGCAGCCGGCTGCCCGCCGTGGAAATGATCGGCCGCGACGAAGCGGTCGTGGCCGCCATCAACCGCGACCGCCAGAACCCGCGCTATCTCGCCGGGGCGACGCTTCCCGCCGGCGTCACCGCCACCACCGGGCTGGCCGCGGCGAAAAAGCACCCGCTGGTCATTTTCGGCGTGCCGACCTCCGCCACCCGCGCCATCGCCGCGGAGCTGGCCGGCCTGGGCCTGCCGCCGGAGACCGTCCTGCTCTCCTGCGCCAAGGGCATCGAGCGCGGCACCGGCGACCGCATGAGCGTGATCCTCCGCGAAGAGTTGCCGGACCATCCGATCGCCGTGCTTTCCGGCCCCAATCACGCCGAGGAAATCTCCCAGGACCTCGCCACCTGCGCGGTGATCGGCTGCGAGGACGAGGTCATCGCCGAGCGGCTCCAGCAGCTCTTCACCGCCCCGCATTTCCGTAGCTACACCAGTGACGACCTCGCCGGCATCGAGCTCGGCGGCGCGATCAAGAACGTCTACGCCATCGCCGCCGGCATCGCCCACGGGCTCGGCCTCGGGGACAATGCCATCGCTGCGCTGGTCACCCGCGCGCTGGCCGAAATGACCCGCCTGGGCACCCAGCTCGGCGGCCGCATCGAGACCTTCGCCGGACTGTCGGGCGTGGGCGACCTGATCGCCACCTGCTTTTCCGAACACTCGCGCAACCATCGCGTCGGCACGGCACTGGGCCAGGGCAAGACGCTGGAGGAGGCCGTCGACAGCCTCGGCATGGTGGCCGAAGGCGTGCCGAACACGCTGTCCATCTACGAGGCGGCCCGTAGCTGCGGCGCGCGCACGCCGATCATCGATGCCGTCCACGCCATCCTCTACCAGGACATGCCCGCGGCCAAGGCCCTGCGCGAACTCCTCAACCGCGACCCGCGGCCCGAGGCGGAGTGATCGGTGCGAATTCCCTCGGCACGACGAGCCTTCCGGCCTAGACAGCGCGCGACACCCGACATGGACGATCTTTCCGCATCCGAGACTCCGGAAAAAACCGGCATCATCCGCCGGCTCTACCACTGGACGATTTCCTGGGCCGACCGACCCGGCGGAAACTGGGCGTTGTTCGCGATCGCCTTCGCCGAGTCATCCTTTTTCCCCATCCCGCCCGATGTCCTGCTGCTCGCCCTGTGCTTCGGCGCGCGGAAAAAGTGGGCGAAATACGCGCTGATCGCCACCGCCGGCTCGGTGCTCGGCGGCATCGCCGGCTGGCTGATCGGCTGGGGCCTGCGCGAGCCCGTCGCGCTGCCGCTGCTCGGCCTGTTCGATTCCACCGGCGAGGTGCGCGGGAAGATCGAGACCTGGTATGAGGCCTACGGTTTCCTCGGCATCCTGATCGCCGCCATCACGCCGATTCCCTACAAGGTGTTCACCATCTTCTCGGGCATGATGAGCTACAGCCTGCCGGGCCTCATCGTGGCCTCGATCGTCGGCCGCGGTTTCCGCTTTTTCGTGGTGGCCGGCATCGTCCGACTGTTCGGCCCGACGGTCCGGCCGTTCATTGAGAAGCACCTCGAGTGGTGCTTCCTGGCCTTCGGGATCCTGCTGGTGCTGGGGATCGTCGCGCTGAAGTTCCTGCACTGATCAGCGCGTCCCGCCCGGCTTCGGTTTGTCGAACTTCAGATTGCTGTTCGAGACCGCGCGGTCGCCGTTCATGGTGGAAACCTTCATCTTCTGCAGCGTCCACTTGCCATCGCCGATCTTCATCACATCGCTGACCTGGAATCGCTTGATGCGCCGGCCACTGCGATCGAAGCCCTCGACCTTCATGAAGGCACCGTATTCCTTGTCGACCCACACATAGGCCAGCGCGTAGGCGCCCTTGCGACCGGGGTTGTCGACGCGGATCTTCCAGCAATCGCGGGTGCCGACCCTTTCGCTGCCCTCGAGTTTCGGGTTCGGCCAGTAGAGGAAACGGAAGGCGAGGTCCTCGTAGGTCAGGTCGCTGCCGGCGAGCGGCTGCTGGAGCTTCGAGTCGGGGAAACGCATGGTCTTGTTGTTGATGATCTCGAACAGGTCGTACTGGTCATCGCCCAGCCGCATGTGGAAGCGCTGCTGGCCGTTGCCCAGAGCGATCTGGATGTCCTTGCCGCGGAGGAAAAGGGACACGTCCGTGTCGCCCTTCGGGCCATCGATCTCCCCCTGCAGGTCGGCATTCTGCAGGGTCGCGCTGATGCGTGCCCGGTCCATCAACTGCTCGGCATTCTGCGAAAAGGCGGGGGCCACCAGAGCGATGGCGGTCATGATCGGGGCGAGAGATTTCATCGGGGTAAGCATCAGCGGGATTCCTTTCCCGACAAGCGATTCCAAAAGCAATTCTTGTCTATGCGTGGCGTCCGCGTGAGCGACGGCGCCCGCTACGCGACCGTGGCCTCGACCGAGGCACCGATTCCGCTCCGGAGCGATTCCGCGAGTTGGCGCTTCTCCGTGATGAGGTGTTCGCAAAGCGTTGCGGTCACGTGGTCCTCCGCTCTTTGCGCGGTGCGCTGGAGCAGCTCGAGGGCCCCGATCACCAGGTGCTCCACGGCGAAAGCGAAGCAAAGGAGCTTCATCGGGGTGTCGGTCTGGCTGTGGAAGAAAGCGCTCCAGTTGAGCCCGCCAAGTTTCATCGCCGCGTCTTCCATGACCGAGGGCGATGAACCCAGCTCCTCGAGCCGGCGCTCGATTCCCTTCAGTTCCGCCTGCGTCAGCTCCGCACCGCGGCGGTAGGTGCCGGCCAGTTCGCTGCGGCTGCTTTCGGTCCCTTGGTCGAGCAAGGTGGCGCTCTGTTTGAGTAAGGCATGGGCCTCCGCCAAATGGGTGCGGACGTGGTCCGGCAGATCCTCCGCGGGCGTCTCGCCGTGGGCGTCCTCCTCCACGGTGGAAAACCTCCCGCCCAAGCGATCCAACATCACCTTCTCCTCACTCCCGATCGCGCGTGCCAGCGACGCGGTCTCCTCATCGGCGTTGAGCTGCGCCAGATGCTTGAGGGCCTGATAGCCTGCCCATTCCATCGCCTCGTAGGAGTAACTATGGACCAGCAGGCGGCCCGGCGTTTCCGACTGCATCTTGGCGAAGAGCAGGAAACCCTTGCCGCCCAGCTTCATGATCGCCTCCTTCACCGCTGAGGGAGAGCCTCCCAGGGCCTCGAGCCGGTTCCGCACCCGCTCGGCCTGCACCTCCGTCTCGGCGTGGTGCTTTTTCAGGTCGGCCGCAAAAGCCGCGTCGCCGGCGATGTTCGGAGCCGTTTCCAGCTGGGCCAGCGCTTGAAGTTCGATCGAATAGAGATCGCCGAGAAAATGGGTGAGTTCTTCACCGGGATGACGTGACATGCCGGTTCCTCCGCATGAGACATGCCACCGCTCCTTTCTTGAACCGGTAAGGAATCCGAACCATCCGCGACGGCATGCTGCACCCCGGGGGCGTGCAAACTGAACGCAAGGATGCGCTCCAAACCACCCACCGCATCGCCGGAGGAGCTCATCTCCCCAGGATCGCGGCAATGACCGCCTCGCGGAAAACCGCGGACGAATCGGACAGGGCCAGCTTTTTGCGGATGTGGGTGCGATGGGTGTCCACCGTGCGGATGCTGATGTGGAGACGGTCGGCAATCTCCGCTGCGCTCAAGCCCTCTCCCAGCAGCTGGAACACCTCCAGCTCGCGGTCCGACAGCTTTTCCCTCCTCGACTGAACTCCGCCATCCTTGCCCACCACGAATTGACTCATCAAATGGCGGGTCGCCGCGGGACTGAGATAGACTTCCCCCGCCAGGACCGTGTCGATCGACTCCCGGATCTGTCCCGGGGGCGCCCCCTTCATCAGGTAGCCGTGCGCGCCGGCGCGAATCATCCTTTCCCCGTAGAGGATCTCATCATGCATCGAGAACACGAGAATCCGCGGCGATGTCCCGCGGACTTTGATGGCCTTCACCACCTCCACGCCGCTGCGGTCCGGCAGCGTCAGGTCCAGCATGACCAGGTTGGGGTTCAGGCTTTCCATTTCCTCCAGGGCCTGAGCTGCCGTCGCCGCCTCGCCGCAGACCGTGAACTCCGGCCATCCGCTGAAGAACTCGCGCAAGCCGCCGCGCATCATGGGATGATCGTCAATGAGGTACACCGACCAGCTCGCCTTCAGCGGTGGGGACTTCATCCTTTTCAAGTCGGTGGAATGAGGAGTGGTGGTCAAAACGGGCAAGCCTAGCCCACCCCGTTCGCCGCGGAAAATGAAACCTCTCCGCATCGTTGACTTTCCCTTTCCCGGCACCCTCATCTACGGAATTTTCGTAGCCGGAGAAGATTGAACGCGAAACTTGCCCCTCGATAGTTCTGGGGATGTGCTTCCCGATCCTATCAGCCGTGAATTCGAGCTTGGCCTGGCTCATCTGTTCCAGTCCCTGTGCGAGTGTCAGTCCCATCAAGAAAAGCTCTGCCGCATTCTGGAACGACACCTTCCCGACCTCGACGAATCCGCCCGCGGCGAGCTTCAAGGGCATGCCGAGCGCCTTTCCGAGCTCGCGTTCAAGTCGGCGGAATACGCCAACTTTTTCCGCGGCCTGTAAAACTCCGGCCACTCCCTGACATGCCCCGTCTCCTGCGTCTTCAGACCCTCCTCGCCGAGGAGTTGAAACTTCTGCTGGATGCCGAAAGCCAGTGGTTGCAGGCCCTTCCCGACCTCACCCAGGCGGCCCGGAGCCTGCATCTGGCCCGGTGGATGGAAGAGCTGACCGAACGGACCTTCCATCAGCACGACCGGCTTCTCGCCGCCGTCGGCCCCGTGACCCGGAGCAGGCGATGCCGGGCCATGACTTCGGTGATCCGCGATCTTGAAGCGGCGACCCGGCAACCCACCGACTCGTTGGTGGGCGA
The DNA here is from genome assembly GCF_040362925.1 of Haloferula sargassicola. Taxonomy (NCBI): domain Bacteria; kingdom Pseudomonadati; phylum Verrucomicrobiota; class Verrucomicrobiia; order Verrucomicrobiales; family Verrucomicrobiaceae; genus Haloferula; species Haloferula sargassicola. The sequence continues at coordinate 112,822 of NZ_BAABRI010000005.1, read as the reverse complement.
TGTGGCCCTCATGGTGAAGCTCCAGCCGGCGCTCTGCCTCCAGGTCTGCGCCTACCGCACCGCGCACACGCTGGCCCGCATCCTCATGGAGGACGGGGTCGCCCGCCTCCTGGCCCGCAGCCTCGTCGAGGAGGAGCGCGATGATCAGGAGCTTTCCAGCATGATCGTCGACTCCTGCACCGATGGCGGGGCCACGGGACCGAGTCAGGGGCTCTCCGGCCAGATCCATTCCCTCATCTGAAAATATCAAAGCCTGCGCCGTGTTTTCCGTTGGTCCGACGGGTGGCCGCTCCCATACTCGCCCACCATGGCCGACCTGACCGAGATCCCCACCCAACACGCACCCGGCCAGCCGGGCGGAGGCGGGGAACCGCGCGACCGGTTTCCCATCGTCGCCATCGGTTCGTCCGCGGGCGGCATCAGGGCGCTCGAAACCTTCTTCGGTGCCTTGGAAGCGCGTGACATGGCCATCGTGGTGGTGAGTCATCTTTCTCCCGGTCACGAAAGCTCGCTGCCGGAGCTGATCGGTCGTTCCACCGAGCTCGAAGTGCGGGAAGCGAAGCACGGCGCGGAAGTGCTGCCCGGCCACGTCCATGTCGGCCCGCCGGGCACGCACCTCGACCTGCGCCAGGGCCGGCTGTGGCTCACCGAAGTCGCCGAAGGGCAGGCACCGCATCTTCCGGTCGATCACCTTTTTCGTTCACTCGCCTGGGATGCCGGCGAGCGGGCGATCGCCATCGTCCTCTCCGGCGCCGGCAGCGACGGCACGCTCGGGGTCCGGGAAATCAAGGCCGCTTCCGGGATGGTCATGATCCAGGAGCCGGACTCGGCCGAATACCGCAGCATGCCGCACAGCGCGGAATCGACCGGCACCGCCGACTACGTCCTGCCGCCGGAAAAGATGCCCGATGCGCTCTCCGCGTATGTCGCCGGCGACTACTTGAAGTCCCGTAGCAACGGCGATGACGGCCACGATGCCTCGCTGCACCGCATCTTCGTGCTGCTCCGCACCCGCACCGGCCACGATTTCGCCAACTACAAGCCCACCACCATCCGCCGCCGCATCGAGCGCCGGATGAACGTCCACCAGATCGGAAAAACCGAGCAGTACGTCCGCTACCTCCAGGAGACCCCGCACGAGATCGATCTGCTCTTCAAGGAACTGCTGATCGGCGTCACCAGCTTTTTCCGCGATCCGGATGCCTTCGAATCGCTGGCCGAAAAAGCCCTGCCGCCGCTGCTCGAAACCCGCCCCGACGGCCACACCGTGCGCGCCTGGGTGCCCGGCTGCGCCACCGGCGAGGAGGTTTACTCGATCGCCATCCTGCTGCGCGAACTCATCGACTCGATGAAACGGCCCTTCGAGTTGCAGGTCTTCGGCACCGACCTCGACGAGCGCGCGATCCACATTGCCCGCGGCGGCCAATATGCCGATGGCATCGCGCTCGACGTCCTGCCGCCGCGGCTCGAGCGCTTCTTCATCCGTGAGGACGGCACCTTCCGCATCCGCAAGGACGTGCGCGAGCTGACGGTCTTCGCCGTGCAGAACGTCATCAAGGACCCGCCCTTCACCAAGCTCGACCTGATCTCCTGCCGCAATCTGTTGATTTATCTCAACGCCGATCTCCAACAGAAGCTCTTCCCCGTTTTCCACTATGCCTTGAAACCCGGCGGGCTGCTGTTTCTCGGGCCGTCCGAGTCGATCGGCGGCTTCACCGAGCTGTTCGAGGTCGTCGACAAGCGCTGGAAGATCTACCGCCGCAAGGAGACCACGCCCGAAACCCTGCCGCTGCTGGATGCCCCGATCCAAACTCCGAGACTCCCCGTCCCGCGGACGGAAACCCCCGCCCCGCCGCAGCCGTCGGGGACCTTGTCCGGCTGGGTCGACCGCCTCCTGCTCGCCCGCTTCGCGCCGGCCAGCGTGGTGGTGAACGATCGCGGCGACGTCGTTTTCATCCACGGCCGCACCGGCGATTACCTCGAGCCCGCGCCCGGCCAGCCGCGGCTGAACATCCATGAGATGGCGCGCGAAGGCCTGCGCATCGAGCTGGCCGCCGCCCTGCGGAAAGCGACCACCCAGGGCACCGAGCTGCTTCAAGAGCAGGTGCGGGTCCGCTCCGGCGAGGGCCATCTTTTCGTCGACCTCCACGTCGTTCCCATCACCGAGCCGGAAGGTCTGCGCGGGCTCATCCTGGTCACCTTCCGCCCACGCCCCGCGCCGGCCGCCGTCGAGCCTTCGGGTGAAACCGAGCCCGCCCCCAGCGGCGAAACCGACCGGCTGGAGCGCGAGCTGCAATACACCAAGGAATCGCTCCAAACCACCATCGAGGAACTCGAGACCTCGAACGAAGAACTCAAGTCCACCAACGAGGAACTCCAGAGCACCAACGAAGAACTGCAGAGCGCCAACGAGGAACTCGAAACCTCCAAGGAGGAAATGCAGTCGCTCAACGAGGAGCTGACCACCGTGAACGCGGAACTCAGCTCGAAGGTCGATGCCCTTTCGCGGGCCAACGACGACATGCAGAACCTGCTCAACAGCACCGAGATCGCCACCATCTTCCTCGATCGTGACCTGCATATCTCCCGCTACACCGAGCAGGCGAAAAAACTCGTCAGCCTGATCCACACCGACCTCGGCCGCCCGCTCGGGCATCTGGTTTCCTGCCTGAATTACGACGAGCTCATCGATGACTGCCGCGAGGTGCTGCGCACGCTCGCCTGCAAGCAGACCGAGGTGCAGGACCGCGAGGGCCGCTGGTTCCTCGCCCGCATCATGCCCTACCGCACCGCCGGCAATGTCATCGACGGCCTGGTCCTCACCTTCGTCGACATCAGCCGCGTGAAAAGCACCGAGCGCGAACTCGCCGCGGCGAAGGACCGGCTCGAAGCGGACGTCGAGGCGATGGCCCGCATGCAGGCCATCGGCACCCATTTCGTGCGGGGTTCCGGACTCGATGCCATCCTCGAGGAAGTGCTGGATGCCGCGATCGCCATCACCGATGCGGACATGGGCGACCTCCAGCTTTCCGATGACACCGGCAGGCTCCGCATCCGTGCCTCCCGCGGCTTCAAGCAGGACTGGGACCGTTTCTGGGACGTGGCTCCGAGCCTGTTCGGCAGTTGCGAGGCCGCCCTGCACAAGGGGCACCGGGTGATCGTCAAGGACGTCGAGGACAGCGAGCATTTCGATGACGAGGAATGCCGCAAGGTGCTCCGCCGCGCCGGCGTCCGCGCGGTGCAGTCAACCCCGCTCTTCGGGCGCGGCGCACGCCTGCTCGGCATGATTTCCACCCACTATCATCAACCGACCCGCGCCGACGAACGCTCGCTGCGGCTGCTCGACCTGCTGGCCCGCCAGACCTCGGAAATCCTCGAACGCACCGAAGCCGAGGCCGATCCGCCGTCCTGATCCCACCGAGTCCTTGTTTCCCGATCCTCCATCGCCTTCCGAAAATCCCGGCCCTCATCCGCCGGAGCAGCTCCGACGCCTCGCCGAGATCGCCGCGGGAAAACGTCAGCCCGGAGAAGCTGCCGGCCCGCAGGACCTCGAGCGCCTCGTCCATGAACTCCAGGTCCACCAGATCGAGCTGCAGATGCAGAACGAGGAGCTGCAGCGGACCTATGCCGAGCTGCTCGACTCGCGCGACCGCTATGCCGAACTCTACGATTTCGCGCCGGTCGGCTACCTCACCGTCGATGGCGACGGCCGCATCCGCGAGGCCAACCTCACCCTCGCCACCCTGCTGCGCACCTCGCGCGGCGCCTTGGTCGGTTCGCGTTTCACCGACTACGTCGCGCGCGAGTCGCAGGACGCGATCCATTTCCACCGCCAGAAGCTCGAAGGCCCCGGCTCGCACTCGACCTGCGAAGTCATGCTGCGCCGCGGCGATGGCACCTCCTTCCCCGCCAGCCTCAAGTCGAGCCACGTCTCCGGCGGCCGCTACCACTGCGCGGTCAGCGACATCAGCCAGCGGCGCGATGCCGAGGAGGCCCTGCGCCAGCGCGAGCAACTCGGCCGGCAGATCCTTTCCAGCCTCCAGGAGGGCCTCGTCGTGTTCGATGCAAACCTGCGCTTCCGCGTTTGGAATCCCTTCATCGCCAGCCTCACCGGCACACCGGAAAGCGAGGTGCTCGGCCGCCATCCGGACGAGGTCTTTCCCTGGATGCGCGAACTCAAGCTCGTCGATACGCTCGAAGAATCGCTCGCCGGCGGGCACATCCGCCATCGCGATGTCCACCAGCAGCACCCGGAAGACGGTCGCGACATCTGGCTGTCCGGCCGCAGCGCGCCGCTCCGGGATTTCCACGGACGCATCACCGGCGTGGTCGTGAGTTTGCAGGACATCACCGAGCGCCGCCGCATCCACGAACAGCTCCGCCAGCTCAACCGCACGCTCGAATCCCGCGTCGCCGAGCAGACCGGCGAGATTCGGCTGCTCGCCGAGGCCATCGAACACCTGGGCGAGGGCGTGCTCATCACCACCGACCACACCAGCTGGCGGGATTCCCGCATCGTCTTCGCCAACCCCGCCATGTGCTCCATCAGCGGATTTCCGGAAACGGAGATGATCGGCAAGACCCCGCGGATCTTCGATGGCCCCCGCACCCATTCCGACTCGCCGGAAAACATCGAACACCACCTCGAGCGGGACCGATTCTACCACACCGAGTTGGTCCACTACCGCCAGGACGGCTCCGCCTACCCCGCCGAACTCCTCATCACTCTCATCCGCAGCGCCGACGGCGACCGCACCCACTTCGTCTCCATCCACCGCGATCTCAGCGAGCGCAAGGCCGACGAGGAAGCCAAGTTCAGTCTCGGCCAGATCATTGAGGCCTCGCTCAATGAAGTCTTCATCTTCGAGATCCGCACGCTCCGCTTCGTCCAGGTCAACCACGGCGGCCGCAAAAACCTCGGCTACTCGCTCGACGAACTGCGCACGCTCACGCCGCTCGACCTCAAGCCCGACCTTACCCGCGAGCGCTTCCTCTCCATGATCGCGCCGGTGGTCGGCGGGGAAAAATCCCAACTCCTCTTCGAGTCCCGCCACCGCCGGCAGGACGGGAGTTTCTACGATGTCGATGTGGCCCTGCAGCGCTGCCGTTTCCGCGGGCACGACTGCTGCGTCGCCATCGTCATCGACACCACCGAGCGCCGCCGGCTCGAGCAGGAAGTCGTCCGCGCCTCCGAGGAAGAACGGCAGCGCATCGCCGTCGATCTCCACGACGACCTCGGCGCCGTCCTCACCGCGCTCAAGCTCCGCACCGAAGGCCTCGCCGAGGAACTCGCCGAGCCGCGTCTCGGCCGCGAGGGCAAGCTCGGCACGATCATTTCCATGATGGGCGAGGCCATCGGCAAGATCCGCCAGATCGCCCACGGCCTGCGCCCCGTCGGCCAAGAGCCGGACGACCTCGTCAACTCCCTCGAAGCCCTCTGCCACCGGGTCCATGCCGACAGCCCGCTGAGCTGCCGCCTCCTGATCGAAGGCAGCGTGGAAATCGCCGACTCCATCGTCGCCAACCACCTCTACCGGATTGCCCAGGAGGCCCTCATCAACGCGTTGCGCCATTCCGGCGGCAGCCGCATCGATATCTTTCTGCGGCAGCACGCAGACCGCCTCGAACTCGAAGTCGCCGACGACGGCCGCGGCTTCGACGGCCTGCCCGACCACCACCTCGGTCTCCAGATCATGCGCTACCGAGCCCAGGCCATGAACGGCACCCTGAGCATCGACTCCGCCGCCGACAAACCCACCCGCATCACCTGCCAGGTCCCTTGCAAAGGCAACCGGCCCGCCCCCACGGGTAGGTAGTGCGGCCTTCAGGCCGTAGCCGAGCCACGGCGCTCCGCCCCCCGCGCGCGGACGTCCTCGAATCACCCCCCTCCGCCCCGCCGATCTCCCTCTTTGGCGCGCCGCTTCGATCGGGCCGCGCTTGCGGCGCTCGCGGGTTGGGATCGCCATCGAGAGGATTCGGATCATTCCACGGACCCCGGACATCAAGAATCGCATCTTCCTGGGCCTGTTCATGATCTATCCGTGGTTCCACCTCCATGCGGATTCTTAAGACAAGCTTACGGTGACACAATGATTCGCACTTTTTCACCCATTCCCCTTGCATGGATCATCCCGGATGTGGTGTTAGCCTATCCATCCTCGCCTTGAATTTGATACATCAGGCAAGGATCCTGTTCCAATACCTCAACTGAACCATGAAAAATCGCGTCTCCATTGACATCACCCCGGCCCAGGAAGCCGAGATCATCGCCGACATCCAGGCACTGCGCACCAAGATCACCTCGATCTTCACCCTTACCTTGGATGAGGATGACAGGAAGAACCTCTTCCGCCTGGCCGACCGCCGTCTGGCCTTCGACCAGAAGGCCGATGACTACCTTCATCAGCGCGCCGAACTCCGTCCGCCGTCCTTCGACCTTGTGGAGTATGACAAGGATGGAGCGCTGATCCGATCCTCGGACCGCATCCTCGCCGCGATCGAAACCATCACCACGCCCATCACCGATGCCCGCGCGCTAGCGGGCAACGATCGCCTGGACGACGACACAGCCTTCCTCCATTTCCTCGACTTCGCCGTCCGCACCGGGACACCCGGCGCGGAGGATGTGCACGCCGACCTTTCCGCCAGCTACCCCGCCGGCCGCCGCCGCAAGACCCACGCCTGAGGGCCGCAAAGGCCTCGAATTCCCTTGGCCGGAGATGCCCATCGCCTCTCCGGCCAACCCATCGCGTCTCCGGCCAACCGCCATCGCCTCTCCGGCCAACCGCCATCGCGTCTCCGGCCAACCCATCGCGTCTCCGGCCAACCGATTTCGAGAGCCGAATATCCCGCGGCACCCCGCGACGTGAGTTACTTGGGACTCAGGTGGGGCGCTCGGGCTGAAGGTGGGGCGCTCGGGCTCCGCAGCCGCCTGAAGGCGGGACTACGTGCAGCCGGTGGCGGAGCGGGGGGGCGCGTACGCTCCTTTTTCGCACCCCGGAATACGGAAAAAGGGGTGCCGAATATCCCGCGGGCATCCCGGAATATCGCGAGAGAATATTCCGGGATCGGAAAGGGGGGCGGCGAATATCCGCTGCGGGTATTCGAATACCGACATTCGGTATTCCGGTCCCCAACACGGGTATTCGAATCTCGAAATCGGGTATTCCGGTCCCGAAAAAGGGTATTCGAATATCGAATTTCGGTATTCGGTGCCCGGAAAAGGGTATTCGAATATCGGATTTCGATATTCCGGTTCCCAAAAGGGGTATTTTCCGGTGGCCGGAGCTTGATGGAGGACGCGAAAACGAACCGGCAAGCCGCGGACCCCATCCTCCCACCCCGCCACCGGCTGCATGTAGTCCCGCCTTCAGGCGGCCGCGGAGCCCGAGCGCCCCACCGAGCCCGAGCGCCCCACCTAGCCCGAGCGCCCCAGCCAACGAACCCCCTTCCCCCGCGCGCCAATCTGCAATGCCTCATTGCAGAACACCTCCTCACGCGCCGGCGCCGGGTCCATCCTCCAACCCCCGACTCAGGCCGCTCCCCTGCACTTCCCTCACCAAGCCCCTCGGGCGTATCCCTCCCGCTGAAGGCGATGGCTTTGGAACCCCCACGGCCAGCCAAACCATTCCCCGGACGCGTCCCGCCGGCAAGTCCGGCTGCGGCGAAGCCATGGTACGCGAGTTGCGCTCGATGAATCCTCACCATGTCTTCCGGATTCATCCTTTTTCTGATGCTGATGGCCACTCTTGGCCTCGCGGGCTGCCTGTGGGGCGCAGGACGCCGGTCCACGCTCGATGAGCCCGGGAAGACCGTCCCTTTCCAGAGCGGCCGCCTCGATCCGGATCCGGCGTGGGGTCGCTATCACGTCCGCTACTACGGCTTCGCCCTGCTATTCCTCGCCTTCGATATGGAAATGGCCTACATGTACCCGTGGGCGGTGGTGTATCGTGAACTCGGAGTTCCGGCCCTGTTGGACATGGGGGTGTTCCTGCTGATCCTCTTCCTCGGCCTGCTCTACACCCTGAGCCAGGGAGGGCTCCGCCGCCAATGAGGGCGCCTGCCTCCCCGGCCGGGACCGCACCCGGGCCCGCTTGGAAACGGGCGCTCACCCGCCTCGCCGGGCGGCACCCGCGGGTCTTCGCCATCCCCGGCCCGGAGCGGCTCGAACTCGCCGGCCTGGCCGTCCACCGGGCCGGCATCGACCTCGCCAGCACGCCGCGCCACGCCCGGATCCTGCTCGTCGATCCGCGCCTGCCGCCTCCGCTGCGGAAGGCCGCCGCGATCGCCTACGCCCAGATGCCCCGCCCGCGGCGGCTGGTTTTTCTCGGAAACGGCGAGCTGCCCCCGCTTCCCGAGCCCGACCTGCGAATCGTACCCGGCGATGAGCAGTGGGCCCAAGCCCTGCAGGCGCTCTTTTCCGGCGAAGCCGAGCCCGAACCGTTTGCGCCCGACTTTCTCCGCGAGGCGCTCGATGACGATGAGGAGGGTCACGAGCACCACCATCACGATCACGGAGATGATGAGGAGGACGGCTGCGACCACGATGACATGGGCTTCATGTCGATGGTTTCGATGACCAAGGACATGCCGCGCAGCCGCGACGGTCTGGCGATGAACCGCAGCACGGCCCACTTCGGCCCGTTTTTCCCCGGCCTGCCCGGCGGCGTGGTGGTGAAAGCCACGCTCGATGGCGACTCCGTCTGCTCGGCGGAATGGGCAGGCGGGCACTTCGTCACGGAGCTGCATGATCATTTCGAAGGCCCCGCCGACCCACTGCCGGACTTCCTCGCCGCGCTTCATCCGGGCGAGCCGGAAACCTGGCGCGCCCTCGGCATCCTGGCGCTCGCCCACAGCGTCGATTCCGAACCCGGGGACGCCTGGTGGCGGCAGGCGATCCCGCAGCTCGAACGCGAGCGCGCCGCCAGCCACCTGGCCTGGCTGTCGGTGTTCGCCGTGACGGTCGGCAGCCGGCGGCTGGAACGACACGCCACGCGCTCGCTCGCCGAGCTGCGCGAGGGCACGCTCACCGTCGAGCGTGCCCGCAAGCGCTTCGGCAAGCTGGAACCCTACCTCGCCCGCCGGCTCCGCGGGATCGGGCCGATTCCCCGCGAGTGGCTCCAGAACCACCACGGGCCGCTCGCCCGCGCCGCCGGCATGGAAGCCGACCTCCGCGCCCACCTTTCCGGCTACCGCGCCCTGGGCTTCGAACCCTGCTGCCTCGGCGGCAACGACGCGCTTGCCCGGCTCCGCCTGCGGCTGGCGGAAATCATCCAGAGCGCCGGACTCTGCACGGAGTGCGTGACTGGGCCATTGCCGTCGGTGCCGGCAGAGCATGAAGGCAGCGGCGAGGCGGCCATCGAAACCGCACGCGGCCCGGCGCGGCTCAAGATCGAATGGCGGGACGGGCGGATGACCACTTGCGAGATCACGGCTCCAAGCGCGGCGGCAACCGGGCTGATCCCCGATCTCACCGAGGGTCTCGAGTTGTCCGATGCGCTGGTGGCGATCGCCTCGCTCGATCTGTCGCCGTGGGAAACCCCGCTGGAGGAACCTGGGGAAAAGGAAGGAGGCGACTCATGAGCTGGCTCGTTGTCATCGTCTTGTATCCCGCCGGTCTCTATCTGCTGGCCGTCGTCGAGCACTGGAGCAGCACCGGCTTCTGGGTTTGGGGGCGCCCCTGCGCCCTCGCCGCGCAGGGTCTGCTGCAGGAATCCGTGCGGCCGAAGCAGCGAGACAAGGTGTTTTACGAGTCCGCGCCGCTGCTGCTGCTCGGCACCGCGGTGCTGGCGCTGGCGGTGTTGCCTTTCGGCGCCGGCCTGATCGCCGCCCCGCTGGCCACCGGCGCGCTTTTCCTCAACGCCGCGCTGGCCTACGTGATGGTCGCGCTGCTGATGGCCGGCTGGGCTCCCAACGGGGTGTATGCGATGATCGGCGGCTGGCGTTTCCTCGGCCAGCTGATCGCCTACTCGATGCCGATCGTGATGGCCATCACCGCGGTGGTGATGCGCGCCGAGAGCATGGCGCTCGACCGGATCGTCGGCTCGCAGGCCACGCTCTGGAATCTCATCTATCAGCCTGTCGGCTTCGTGTTGTTCTACCTCGCCGCGCTGGCGCTCGCCTTCCTGCCGCCCTTCGACATCCCGCAGGCCCGCGGCGAGTTGGCGGGTGGCGTTTTCGCCGAATACACCGGCTGGCGCTGGCTGCAGATCCGGCTCGCGCGGATGGTGCTGGTGCTGGCGCTCTCGCTGGCGGTGGCCGTGTTTTTCCTCGGCGGCAGTGGCGGCCCGTGGCTGCCGGGACTTGCCTGGACCTTCCTGAAAACGATGGCCGTCGCCGTATCCTTTTTCCTCTGCGGCCGGCTCCTGCCGCGCGTGCGCCACGACCACACGCTCGAGTGGAGCTGGAAGTTCGCCACCCCCGCCGCGCTCTTCAACATCCTCTGGGTCGGCATCCTCCTGCTGCTATGAATCCGCTCCAGCTACTATTTATCTCGTTGTTCGGCGCGGTCGCCGTGTGGTTCGGCCTGCGCGTTTTCATGACCAGCTCGATGGTCCGCTCGGCGCTGTCGTTGCTGGCCTCGATGACCTCGGTCGGCGCGATGTTCTTCGTCATGCAGGCCGAGTTCCTGGCGGTGCTGCAGGTCATGATGATGGCCACCGAGATGAGCATCATGGCGATCTTCATGATGATGTACATGATGGATCCCGGCGGCATGGGGGAAATGGACATGAGTCACCAGAAGCAGCCCTCCATCGCCACTGCCGTCGTGCTCGGGCTGCTCGCCGGTGCCGCCATTGCCTCCACCCCGTGGCCGGAGATTTCCGGTCCGGTGCCTTCCGCCGCCAGCCAGAACCACGACCTCGGCATCGAGGTCATGAAGCGCTCGATGATGATCTTCGAGACGGCCGGCGTGACCATTCTCACCGCCATGATCGCCGCCGCCGCGGTGGCGCTCCCCGTTTCCTCACCCGACACCCCCTGAAACCATGGGCCTCTACCTCGCACTTGGCATCGCCGCCGTGCTCTTCGGCATCGGCCTCTACGGCGTGCTCAGCCAGACCAATCTCGTGATGATCATGATGGGCATCGAACTGATCCTCGGCGCCGCCATGCTCAATCTCGTTGCCTTCTGGCGCTTCCTGCATCCGGACAGCTACGCGATCCAGATGTTCGTGCTGGTGGTGATGACGGTGATGGCGCTCGAGGCGGCCGTCGGTTTCGCCATCGCCACCCAACGCTTCCGCTCGAAGGGCTCCGTCGAGTCGGAGGAAACCAGCGACCTGAAAGGATGATGAACCCGCTTCCCGCCATCGTACTGGCCCCCGCGATCGCCGCCTTGCTGATCGCGGTGCTCCGCCGTGGTGCCGTCTCGTGGGCCCTGGCTGGCGCCGCCGTTTCGCTGGCGGGTGCGCTGCTGCTGGCGCTCGGAGGGGAGCAACCCATCACAGCCGGGCTCGGTCACCTCGGCCCGCTGCCGCTCGGCCTCGCCGCCGACCGCATGGACGCGATCGTGCTGGCAGTGGTGACCTTCGTCAGTTTCTGCGTGTTCGTTTACGCCATCCGCTACATGCGCGGGAAAGGCCACGCCGCGTGGTTCTGGTCGGGCATCTCGCTGTTTCTCGCCGGCATGACGCTGCTGGTGCTCGCCGCCGACTGGCTGGTCTTCCTCGCCGGCTGGGAAATCATGGGCTGCGCCTCGTTTCTCCTCATCGCCACGGAGCACGAGGAAAGCGAAGCCCGCCAGGGTGCCGTGAAGGCCTTCCTCATGACCCGCACGCCCGACCTCGGGCTCTACCTCGGGATCTTCGCGATCTTCGCCGCCACCGGTTCGCTGGCCATCGATGCCTCCGCGACCCTGCCGGCCTTTGCGGCGGCCGGCCTGCTCGTTGCCGCCATGGGCAAGTCCGCGCAGCTCCCGTTCCAATCCTGGCTCTCCGGTGCCATGGCCGGGCCGACGCCGGTGTCCGCGCTGCTGCACTCCGCCACCATGGTCGCGGCCGGCGCGCTGCTGCTGATCCAGGCCTATCCGCTCATGCCGCCGGGCGTGCTCGCCGCGGTGGCCATCGTCGGGGGAACCACCGCCGTGCTCGCGGGCTTCAGCGCCATTGCGGCGCGCGACATCAAGCAGATGCTCGCCTCCTCGACCTCGAGCCAGCTCGGGCTGATGTTCCTCGCCATCGGCACCGGTTTTCCGGGTGCGGCACTGGCCCATTGGCTGGCGCATGCGTTGATGAAATCGACGCTCTTCCTGACCGCCGGCCATTTCCAGGAACGCTTCGGCGGCACCGGCTTCGACCGTCTCGGCGGCTCGGCGCGGGCCAACAAGACCGCCTATGCGCTGTTCCTCCTCGCCGGGCTCGCGCTGGCCGGGCTGCCGCCCCTCGTCGGTTATTTTTCCAAGGACGCCATCCTCGCCGCGACGCTCAGGGGACCGTGGCCCGCCGCCTACTTCACCCTCGCCACCGCCGGTGCGGCCGCCAGCGCGATCTACATCGGCCGCGCCGCACGCCTGCTCTTCCATGGCGCGGTGCCTCAGGCTTCGCGTGATTCCTTCGCCACCATGACCGCCGCCACGGCCGTGCTCGCTACGGCAATCGTCGTAGCAGGATTCGGCCTTCACTCCGCCGTCACCTCCGGCGGGCTTGAGATGCCGGAAAGCCCGGCCGCCAGGCTGGCCGGCATCGCCGCGCTGGTGCTCGGCGTCGGCGGCGGCTGGTGGCTCGCCCGCGTGCGGCTCCACCAGATCGGGTTCGCTTTTGCCCGCCGCCATTACCGCATCGCGGGCGGCTACCGCGCCGTCATCGTGGCACCGGTCGATCGCATCGCGCTTTGGGCCGGCCGGTTCGACCGCTGCCTGGCCGATGGCGTGAACGAGATCGGCACCTTCGCGCTCTCCGTTTCCCGAAGCTCGCACGGCATCGACCGGGTCCTTTCTTACCTCACCCTCTGGGTCGGGCGCAGCACCTGGTTCATCGCGGATTCGTCGAAGCTCATCCTTGAGGAAGACGGGTTGGCCAAGCTCATGGACCGCATCGCTGACGGCGTCCGCCGCCTCGGCGAGCATGGTCGGACCTGGCAGTCGGGCATGGCCCACAAGGAAATGCTCATCACCCTCGCGTCCTCCACCGTCGTCCTGGCCGTCTTCATCGGCGCGCTCTATTTCACCTGATTTTCCCATGAACACGCTACCCCTTCTCAGCCTCACGCTCTTCCTGCCGCTCCTCGGTGCCGTGCTGGCGTTGCTTTCCCGGCAGCAGCCGAAACGATGCCACGCCATCGCCGTCGTCATTTCCACGGTGACTCTCGTACTTGCCGTGCTGGCCGGCCTGCGCGGGGTCGGCCCGGGTTTCACGCAGATCGAGGAAGCCGCGTGGATCCCGTCGATCGGCGCCGCCTACCGTCTCGGGGTCGATGGTTTCAGCTACCCGCTCGTCCTGCTCACCTCCGTGCTGTTTCTCGGCAGCTTCATCTTCTCCGCGAAGATCCGCGACCATCCCGGCAGCTTCGTCGCCGTCGGGCTGTTTCTGGAAATGGCCTGCCTCGGCGTGTTTCTCTCGCTCGACCTGGTGCTGTTCTACGTCTTCTTCGAACTGACGCTGGTCGGCATGTATTTCGTGATCAGCAAATGGGGTCACGAGGGCCGCAAGAAAGCCGCGCTGCTGTTCTTCCTCTACACGCTCGTCGGCAGCCTGTTCCTGCTGCTCGGGCTGCTCTCGCTCTATCTGCACTCCGAACCACGCACCTTCGACATGCGCGCTCTGATCGCCGCGCCGCCGGCCATCGGCGGCCAGCTCGCGGCGCTCACCTTCGGCGCGCTGCTGCTGGCCTTCGCGATCAAGACGCCGCTGGTGCCCTTCCACACCTGGCTGCCGGCGGCCCATACCGAGGCACCCGCCGCCGGCAGTGCCATTCTCGCCGGTATCCTGCTCAAGCTCGGCGCTTACGGTTTCATCCGCATCAGCCTGCAAATGATGCCGGAAACCTTCCGCGAGCATGCGTGGATCGTCATCACGCTCGGTGTCATTTCCGCGATCTACGGCGCGCTGGTCGCGCTGGCGCAGACCGACCTCAAACGCATGGTCGCCTATACCAGCGTCAATCACATGGGCTACCTCGTCTTCGGCGTGGGCATCGCGGCACTCGCCGCGCCGCAGGCCCGCGGCTTCGCGCTGACCGGCGCCAGCCTGCAGATGATCAGCCACGGCATCGTCACCGGCATGCTGTTCCTGCTGGTCGGCGCGGTGTCCGATCGCACCGGCGGCCGCCGCGAAATGCCGGCCATGAGCGGCTTGCTGAGATCCTTCCCGAAACTCGGCGGCCTGTTCGTGTTCGGCTCCTTCGCCTCGCTCGGGCTGCCCGGGCTGGCGCACTTCCCGGCCGAGTTCCAGATCTTCCTCGGCGGCTTCAATGTCAGCCCGTGGGCGGTCGCCGCGATCCTGCTCGGCCTGGTCCTCACCGCCGCGCTTTACCTGCGCGCCATCCAGACCGCCTTCATGGGAGAACCCAACCCCGGGCTGCTCCGCCGCCGCGACGACCTCACCGCGCGGGAACTGTGGGCAATCGTCCCGCTGGCCGCGCTCACCCTCGCGGTCGGCGTTTTCCCCGGCTGGATCACCAGCCTGATCCACGCCACCGCCGAGCGCCTGCAATTCTGAGCCGATGAAGCAGGACCTCATCGCCATCCTCCCCCAGCTCGTGGTGCTCGCGACCGCGATGGCCGTGCTGTGCTTCGAAATGCTCGGCCGCCCGCGCGGCGGACTGATCACGCTGGCCACCGGCATGCTGGCCGCCACCGCCCTCGGCATCGCCTGGATGGGCCGGGAAACCACCGCGTTTTCCGGCACCTTCCGGGTCGACACGCTGAGCCACTGGGCGATCCTCATCCTCTGCCCGAGCGCCATACTCGTCGCGCTGCTGGCCCGCAGTGAAGTGGGCGGCCGCCCGCGCGAGGGCACGCTCTACAGCCTGCTCGTCTTCTCGACCCTCGGCTCGGCCATCCTCGCCGGGGCGGGCGACCTGATGTTCCTCGTGCTCGGGGTGCTGCTCAACGGCCTCAGCGGGTTTGCGCTGGCCGCCCATCCGAAGGACGACCCGAGCAGCGAGGGCGCGATGAAATACTTCATCTACGGCTCCGTCACCGGTGCCATCATGACCTTCGGCCTCGCGTATTGGGTCGGCATGACCGGCACCACCTATCTCAGCGCGCTTGCCGGGCCGATGGAGCCGCTGCCCTACGCGCTCGGTTTCATCGCATTGCTCGCCGGACTCGGCTATGCGGCCTCGCTGTTTCCCTTCCACTTCTGGACGCCGGACACCTTCGAAGGCGCGCCGGTCTCGGTGGCGGCATTCCTTTCCGTCACTCCGAAAATCGGCGCCATCTTCGCCCTCGCGCAGGTGACCACCCAGCTTCCCGACGCCTTCAGGCAGGTCTCGTTGCTGCTGCTCGCACTGGTCGCCGCCGCGTCGATGACCTTCGGCAACGTGGTCGCGCTGTGGCAGGACAAACTCGTCCGGCTGCTCGCCTACTCGACCGTCGCCCAGAGCGGATATTTCCTGCTTGGACCCATCGCGATCGGTCACAGCCCGCTCGCCCTGCCCACGCTGGTGGTGTTCGGCATCGCCTATGCCGCGATGAACCTCGGCGCCTTCGCCATCGTGCTCGCCCACGGCCGGACCATCGACGCGCTCCATGGCCTGGGCCGCCGTCACCCGTGGGCCGCGGCGGCGCTCACGGTTTTCCTGCTGTCGCTGGTCGGCATCCCGCCGCTTGCCGGATTTGCCGGCAAGTTCCTGCTCTTCGGCGCCGCCCTGGATGCCGGCTTCGGGTGGCTGGCGGTGATCGCCATCCTCAACAGCGCCATTTCGCTGGCGGTCTATCTGCGGATCATCCACCCGGTTTATTTCAAACCGCCATCCGGCCCGAAGCGCGACATCGCGATGCCCCTCCGCGTCACGTGGGCGACCTGTCTTTTCCTCACCCTCGCCGCGGGTCTCGGCATGCAGTGGATGATCGCCGCCGCGCGCTGAAAAGATTCGGCCGCGCGCGTCCCCTCCTCCGGCGAATGCGTTATGCATGGACGCCTGCGCAAATCGCGCCGCCGCATCTCCGCCCGCGGCACGGTGATCCGCTAACGTCTTCCTTTCGGATCGCCCATCGCGATCCGCGGCATCCCGCAGGCCCGGCCTGCTGGCGCGCGATGGCGGCTCGCTTGGGCGGTCGTTACAAAGGCCACGCGGCCGGCACCGCCGGACGGGTGCAGGGTCTGCTGCTCGGCGGAGGGTCTTTTAGAAAACCAAACCCGTCCCCGAAAATATCAGCCATGAATGCCAGCGATCACCTCATCCAGCGTCTCTCCCAATGGAACGTCAAACGCGTCTACGGTTTCCCCGGCGATGGCATCAACGGCCTGATGGGCGCGCTCGATCGCGCCGACGGCTTGATCGATTTCGTGCAGGTGCGTCATGAGGAAATGGCTGCCTTCATGGCCTGTGCCCATGCCAAGTTCACCGGCGAGGTTGGCGTCTGCATGGCCACTTCCGGCCCGGGCGCGATCCACCTGCTCAACGGCCTCTATGATGCCAAGCTCGACCATCAGCCGGTGGTCGCCATCGTCGGCCAGCAAGCCCGCTCCGCACTCGGAGGGCATTACCAACAAGAGGTCGACCTCATCAGCCTCTTCAAGGACGTCGCCAGCTCCTACGTCCAGATGGCGTCGGACCCCACCCAGATCCGCCACCTCGTCGATCGCGCCGTCCGCATCGCTCGCGCCGAGCGCACCGTCACCTGCGTCATCGTTCCGAACGACGTCCAGGAGCTTGACGCCGTCGAAACGCCGCCCCGCGCTCATGGCACCGTCCATTCCAGCGCCGACTTTTCGATGCCGCGCATCGTGCCCGAGGACGCCGACCTGCAACGCGCCGCCGAGGTGCTCAACTCCGGCAAAAAGGTCGCCATGCTGGTCGGTGCCGGTGCCCTTCACGCGGCCGACGAAGTTCAGGAGGTCGGGGAAATCCTCGGTGCCGGCATTGCCAAGGCGCTGTTGGGGAAAGCGGTCTTGCCCGATGACGCGCCGGGCGTCACGGGCGCGATCGGCCTGCTCGGCACCAAGCCGAGCTGGGAGCTGATGAGCGGCTGCGACACGCTTTTCATCGTCGGCTCGAACTTTCCCTACTCCGAGTTCCTGCCCAAGGAAGGCCAGGCCCGCGGGGTGCAGATCGACCTCGACGGCAAGATGCTCGGCATCCGCTATCCCACCGAGGTCAACCTGATGGGCGATGCCGCCCAGACCCTCCGCGCCCTCATTCCCCTCCTGCAACGCAAGGAGGACCGCAGCTGGCGCGAGGGTCTCGAAAAGGACATGCAGGACTGGTGGAAGGTGCTGGAGGCGCGCGCCATGAACGACGCCGACCCGATCAACCCGCAGCGCGTCTTCCACGAACTCTCGCCGCGGCTGCCCGACTACTGCATCCTTAGTAGCGACTCCGGCTCGGCGGCCAACTGGTTCGCCCGCGACCTCAAGATCCGCAAGGGCATGATGGCTTCCCTTTCCGGAAACCTGGCCACGATGTGCCCCGGCGTACCTTACGCCATCGCCGCCAAGTTCGCGTTCCCCGATCGGATCGCCATCGCGATGGTGGGAGATGGAGCCATGCAGATGCTGGGAAACAACGGCCTCATCACCATCGCCAAATACTGGAGGGAGTGGAGCAATCCCCGGCTGATCATCCTCGTCCTCAACAACCGCGACCTCAACCAGGTGACCTGGGAGCAGCGCGCGATGGCCGGTGATCCGAAATTCGAAGCCTCCCAGAACGTGCCCGACTTTCCCTACGCGGGCTATGCCGAGTCCCTCGGTCTGCGGGGGATCCGCGTCGATAAACCGGAGCAGGTCGGCGACGCCTGGGACCAGGCTCTTTCCGCCGACCGGCCGGTCGTCCTGGAAGCCTGCACCGACCCCAACGTGCCGACCCTGCCGCCGCACATCACCTTCAGCCAGGCCGTCGCCTACTCGAAGGCCTTGATGAAGGGCGATCCCGAGGAGATCGGCATCATCCGCCAAACCTTCAAGGATGCCCTCGATGCGATCCTGCCCCATCACTGATCCGGCGATCCGCAACCCGTCGCGATGAAGATCGACCGTCTGGAGGTTTCGAGCTTTACGGTGCCGACCGAGGCTCCCGAGTCGGACGGCACGCTACGATGGGATCGCACGACCCTCGTGCTGGTGGAGACCACCGCCGGCGGCGAAACAGGCATCGGCTACACCTACGCCCATCGCGCGGCCGCGACGCTCATCCGCGACAAGCTGGCGGAACTCATCACGGAACGCGACCCTCTCGACATCCCGGCCGCATGGCAGGCGATGCGCCGGGAGGTCCGCAACCTCGGCGCCTGCGGCATCGCTGCCATGGCCATCTCCGCGGTCGATCATTCGCTGTGGGACCTCAAGGCGCGCCTGCTCGGCCTCCCGCTCGTGAAACTCCTCGGTGCCTGCCGGGGCGGCATGCCGATCTACGGCAGCGGCGGGTTCACCTCCTATGACGACGAACAGCTGGCCCGTCAGCTCGGCGGCTGGGTCGATGCCGGAATTTCCCGGGTGAAAATGAAGGTCGGCCGCGAGCCGGAGCGCGATCCCGAAAGGGTCCGCGTCGCCCGCCAGGCGATCGGCGATGACGCCGAGCTTTTCGTGGATGCCAACAGTGCTTATGACCGCAAGCAGGCGCTGCATTTCATGCACTGGTTCGCCGGTGAGTCCGATGTCCGCTGGATTGAGCAGCCGCTGCCGCCCGAGGACCGCTGCGGGATGCGTTTCCTGCGCCGCCATTCCCCGCCGGAGCTCGAAATCACCGATGGCGAATACGCCTGGGGCCCTGCCGATATCCGCGAAATGATCGATGCCGACGAGGTCGACGTGGTCATGGCCGATGCCACCCGCTGCGGCGGCGTCAGCGGATTCATGAAGATCGCCGCCCTCTGCGAGGCCCACCGCCTGCCGCTTTCCGCCCACTGCGCGCCGCTGCTTCACCTGCATCCCGGCTGCGCGGCCGCGCCACTACGGCATGCGGAGTATTTCCACGACCATGTCCGCATCGAGCGCCTGTTCTTCGACGGCTTCCCGGATCCGGTCGATGGCGCCCTCCACCCGGATCCCTCCACACCCGGCCTCGGGGTCACCTTCAAGACCGCCGACGCCGAACCCTATCGCGACAACCCCTGAACGTCCCATGGTCACCCTCAAATCCTCCACCGCCTCCACCCTGCCCGAAAGACTGGAGCACAGCCTCCGCGGCGAGGTCCGCTTCGACGACGGCTCGCGCGCGCTCTATGCCACCGACGGCTCGAACTACCGCCAGACCCCGATCGGCGTGGTGGTGCCGCGCGACAAGCAGGACCTCATCGAGGCGATCCGCATCTGCCGCGAGTTCGGCGCGCCCATCGTTTCGCGCGGCTGCGGCACCAGCCTGGCCGGCCAGTGCTGCAACGTCGCCGTGGTCCTCGATACCTCGAAGTACTTCCACCATGTCCTGGACATCGATGCCGGGCAGCGACTCGCCACGGTCGAGCCCGGCTGCATCCTCGATGTGCTTCGCGATGCCGCCGCGCCCCACGGGCTGACCTTCGGCCCCGACCCTGCCACCCACAACCACTGCACTCTCGGCGGCATGCTCGGCAACGACTCCTGCGGGGTCCACTCGGTGATGGCCGCCCTGCTCGGCAGGGGGCCGCGCGTTTCCCACAACACCCGCGAGCTGGAGATCCTCACCTACGATGGATGCCGTATGACCGTCGGCCCGACCAGCGACGCGAGCTGTGAGCGGATCGTCCGCGAGGGCGGCCGCCGCGGTGAGATCTACCGCCGGCTGCGGGAGCTGCGGGACCGGTACGCCGACCTGATCCGGGAGAGATTTCCCGACATCCCGCGCCGGGTTTCCGGCTACAACCTGCCCGCCTTGCTGCCCGAGAACGGCTTCAACATCGCCGAGGCCCTGGTCGGCAGCGAGGGCACCTGCGTCGCCATCCTCGAGGCAAAGCTCGACCTGATCCCCAACCCCAGGGCCCGCACCCTGCTGGTTCTCGGCTACCCGGATGTCTACAGCGCCGGCGACCATTGTCCGGAGATCATGAAGCACGGGCCGGTCGGCCTCGAAGGCATCGACCACAAGCTCATCTCCTACATGAAACGCACCGGCCTCCACCCCTCGGACATCCAGCTCCTGCCCGAAGGGAAAGGCTGGCTGATGGTCGAGTTCGGTGCCGACAGCCGCGAGGAATCCGACGCCAAGGCGCGCGAGGTGATGGCGATGCTCGAGCAGGAACAGAACCCGCCGAGCATGAAGCTTTTCGATGACTCCGACGAGGAAGCGAAGCTCTGGGAAGTGCGCGAGAGTGGCCTCGGTGCCACGGCCTTCGTCCCGAATCTCGACGACACGTGGCCCGGCTGGGAGGACTCCGCCGTTCCGCCGGAAAAGGTCGGTCCGTATCTGCGTGACCTGCGCGAGCTGTTTCACAAATACGACTACGAAGCCTCGCTCTACGGTCACTTCGGCCAGGGCTGCATCCATTGCCGGATTCCCTTTGACCTCCGCAGCGCGGCGGGCCTGAGGGACTACCGGTCCTTCGTCGAGGAAGCCGCCGAGCTGGTGGTCGGCTACGGCGGCTCGCTTTCCGGCGAACACGGCGATGGCCAGGCCCGCGGCGAGCTGCTGCCCAAGATGTATGGCGAGGAGCTGATCCAGGCCTTCCGCGAGTTCAAGGCAATCTGGGATCCGGACAACCGAATGAATCCAGGCAAGGTGATCGATGCCGCCCCGATCCTTTCCAACCTGCGCCTCGGCACCGGCTACCATCCACGCGAGCCCGCCACCCACTTCCAGTTTCCCGAGGATCATGGCAGCTTTTCGCGAGCCACGCTGCGCTGCGTCGGCGTGGGCAAGTGCCGGCGGCTCGATGGCGGCACCATGTGCCCGAGCTTCATGGTCACCCGCGAGGAGAAGGACTCCACCCGCGGCCGCGCCCACCTGCTCTTCGAGATGCTCCGCGGCGAGACCATCGGCAAGGACGGTTGGCGCGACGACAAGGTGAAGGACGCCCTCGACCTCTGCCTCGCCTGCAAGGGCTGCAAGAGCGACTGCCCGGTAAGCGTCGACATGGCCACCTACAAGGCCGAGTTTTACTCGCACTACTACAAACGCCGTATCCGGCCGCCCGCCGCCTACGCCATGGGCCTGATCTACTGGTGGGCGCGGCTCGCCTCGCGGCTGCCGGGGCTGTTCAATTTCCTCACCCGCACGCCGCCGTTTTCGACGATCGCCAAGAAGCTCGGCGGCATCGCCCCGCAGCGGGAAATGCCGGTCTTCGCGGGCCGCACCTTCAAGGACTGGTTTGCCCGCCGCACCCCCCGCAACCCCTCCGGGCGGCGCATCATCCTGTGGGCGGACACCTTCAACAACTACCTGTTCCCGGAGACCGCCAAGGCCGCCGTCGAGGTGCTCGAGGCCGCCGGCTTCCACGTTACCGTTCCCCCGCGCGCCCTCTGTTGCGGTCGGCCGCTCTACGACTGGGGCATGCTCACGCTCGCCAAGCACCTGCTGCGACAGATCCTCGACGACCTCCGCGGCGAAATCCGCGCCGGTACACCGGTGGTCGGCCTCGAGCCGAGCTGCGTTTCGGTGTTCCGCGACGAACTCGTCAATCTCTTCCCCCACGACAACGACGCCGTCAGGCTATCGAAGCAGACCTACCTCTTCGGTGAGTTCCTCAACAAGGAGGCACCTGATTTCGAACCACCCAGGCTGCACCGGCGCGCCATCGTTCACGGCCACTGTCATCACAAGGCGATCATCGGCATGAGCGACGAGGAGGAGTTGATGAAAAGGATGGGGATGGAGATCGAGACGCCCGACACCGGCTGCTGCGGCATGGCCGGAGCCTTCGGATTCGAGAAGGACAAGTACGACGTTTCCGTGAAGTGCGGCGAGCGCGTGCTGCTGCCCGCCATCCGCGAGGCCGCCCGCGACACGCTCATCGTCACCGACGGCTTCAGCTGCCGCGAGCAGATCGAGCAACTCACCGGACGCCATGGACTTCACCTCGCCCAGGTCATGCAGATGGCGCTTCGCGAGGGTCCACATGGTCCCAGCGGCAACCTTCCGGAACGGGCCTATCCCGGGGTCCGAAATCCACCCGGGCGTCCGTCGGTTCCCCTGTTGCTCGCCGTCGCCGGACTTGGCCTGGCCGCCGCAGCAAGCGTCTTCGTCGCAACAAGGTCGACGAAGAGCTAAGCAGGATCGTGTGGCCGCGAGGGTGATCTCTCCGCACCTTGAGCGGGGTAAAAAGGCGAAGGCCCGGTCAAGGTGACCGGGCCTTCATTGGTGGCGGGGCAGGGATTTGAACCCTGGACCTTCAGGTTATGAGCCTGACGAGCTACCTGGCTGCTCCACCCCGCGATTTTGTTTTTGGCCGCCCCTTTCGGCGCGGGCCGGCAGACTACTCCTCGGCGATTTGCGCGCAAGGGATTTTTGTAACTTTTCTTAAGGCGGTTTCGATGCTTCCACTGCGGCGCAGCCGATGCCGGATTCCTTCCCCACCACCCTGCTCCCTGCCCCGGCCTGGCGCGCCCGGCTGGAGGCTCACGCTCGGCGGGCGGAGGCCCTGACCCGCCCGGCTCTCGACCGTCGCGCCAAGGGCCGACCGCAGCCGGTCGAGGACTTCCTTTTCACCTACTATTCATTCTCCTTCGGGAAACTCCGGCAGTGGCATCCGGGGCTTGGGAGCGGGTTGGAAACCGACGGCGCCCCCCTGCCCGCTTGGTTTGGGAAACGACCGTACCGTCACGAGGCCGGCCGGCTTTTTGCCGATCCGCGGGCGCTGCGGGAGGGTGAAGCCGAACGCCTGAGGTGGATCCGGGACCTGCTGGTGGCGACACGCGATCGCGCCCCGAATTTCGCCTGCTTCGGGATGCACGAATGGGCGATGGTGTATCGCGGCACGGAGGTGCGGCATCAAGGCAGCGCCCCCCTGCGCCTGCCGCAGGAGGAGATCGACCAGCTCGTCGAATCGCGGCCGATCTGTTGCTCGCATTTCGATGCCTTCCGCTTTTTCACCCCGGAGGCGAGGCCGCTGAACAAGCTCCAGCCCGACCTGCTGACACGGGAAGCGCACGAGCAACCGGGCTGCGTCCACGCCAACATGGATCTCTACAAGTGGGCCGGCAAGGCCCTCCCTTGGGCCGGGTCCGGGCTGTGGCTGGACTGCCTGGACCTCGCCACGGAACTGCGGGACCTGGACATGCGCGCCAGCCCTTACGATCTGCGGGCCTTCGGGCTGGAGCCGATCCCGATCGAGACTTACGAGGGACGCCGTACTTACGAGGCCGAGCAACACCGGCTGGCGGCCCGCGCCGTGCCGTTGCGGGCTCGATTGATCGGGGTGCTCGACGGCCTGCTCGCCGGGGCGACCGTCACGGCGGGGTGATCGTTTCCACCACCTCGTTCCAGGTTCTGGCAAATTCCGGGGACGCGGCCGCGATCTTGAGCGCCGCCGCACGCGCCCGATCCTGGTCGCCGACCAGGAAGTCGAAGGCCACCGCCTGCTCGTGCCGGTGCGCACTGTCGCCATCCATGTTGGCGGTGATGCGGTGCAGGGCGATGACGGAGTCGGGTGCCACCTCGCTCCACTTCAAGCGAACGGCCTGACCTTCGCCGTCGGCAACCTCGATCCCCGAGACATCGCCGCCCAGCACCTGGCGGAACTCGCGTCCGTCCCGGGCGAGAATTTCTCCATCGGCGGCGAGGCTTCGTTTTCCGAGATCCCGCAGGAAATCCCGCGCCTCTCCGATCAATTCGAGCAGGAGGGCCTTGATCCGCGGGTCGCGATCGCCGGCCGGCTGCCATGCAGCGAGCAATGCCTCCGCCTCGGTAAACCGGCACCCACGAATCGCGGGCCAGGTCTCGCCCGGCAGTCCCGGGCTTGTTTCGGGCGCGGAGGCTGCCTCCGGTTGGCGACGGGCGGCGCGCTCGAGGGAAAGCTGCCAGGCCCGCAGGTTGAAGGGACCGCGGCCTTTGGTTCGAAGCTGGCTCCGGACCTTTTCGAGATCGTCGGCCAGGGTTCTCGCGGTGGCGGGCGGCACGTGGAAATCGGCGGGCTCGGATTTCTCCAGCAGGGCGAGGTCGTGGAGGTAATCGCGCGCGATCGAGGCGTGGATGTCGTCGTGCGCCTCCGCCACCTTGCCAAACCCCTCCGCGGCGGGGGCGAACAGGCCCTGATCCCAATCCTTCAGCGCCGCCAGCCAGGCGAGGAGGCGGTCGAGTTCGGCATCGCCGGTGTCCGCCGTGGCGCGGACGGGGGGAATTCCGGCGAGGGCCGAGAACTGGCCGTCGAGAATCTGGCGCAGGTCGCCACTGACCGACGGTGAACCTAGTACATGCTCGCGTGCGGCCCCGAGCTGCCGGCGCGCCTCCTCGGAGCGTCCTGCCAGCCAGGCACAGGCAACCGCATCGACCGCCGCCCATGTGCCGGTGGGTTCCAGGACATCGGGATGGTCGCGGACGGCCGCGAAGCGCTCCCGCGCGGCATCGAAATCCCGGGCTTCGAGGGCCTGGGCGGCGTCCCGGTAGGCCCTGGCCACTTCGATCGAGGCATCGGGCGTTTCGAGCACCGGCATTTCCTCCGGCTCTTCCACTGCCGCGGTCGGCTCGACCTGCGGAGCTTCCGTTTCCGGCCGGGAGACCATCCATTTCGCTCCCAGCACCAGAACCGCCAGGGCGGCACAGGCGCCGGCCACCATCGCGGCCTTTGTCCCGCGGCCCCGCGACCGGCTGCGACGCGCCCCCGCCGTGGCCGTGGCCACGATTTCGCCGTTCCGGGCGGCACGCAGGGCATGGATCAACTCGTCGTAGGAGGCGAAGCGGCCGGCCGGGTCCAGCGCCATGCAGCGGTCGATCACCGAAGCGGTGCCGGCCGTGACCCAAGGCGCGGCCTTGCGCAGGGGCTTCACGTCCCGCTTGGCCTTGCGCAGGCGGGTGGTGTCCATGGACTCCTCGTCGCAGGGCGGCTTGCCAGCCAGCGCGTGGTAGAAGGTCGCGCCGAAGGCGTAGATGTCGGAGCGGAAATCCTCCTCGAAGCCCTCGATCGTTTCCGGCGGCACGTAGTACGGCGTCGCCCATAGTTCAGAGGCGCGGGCCTTGCCTCCGTGGGTGACCAGGGCGAGGCCGAAGTCGACCAGCTTGGCCGAGCCGTTGGCATCGAGCAGGATGTTTCCCGGCTTCACGTCGCGGTGGATCAGGCCCGCCGACTTGGCTGCCTGGAGGCCCTCGGCAACCTCGATAGCCAGCGGCAGCACCTCCTCTTCGGGGATCTTCTCCCTTTCCCGGATGTGATGCTCGAAATGGCCGCCGGGAACGAATTCCATGGCGATGAAGAAACGCCCGAAGGACCGACCGGTGGTGAAGACGCGCACCACGTGGGGATGGCTGATGGAAGCCGTGATCCGCGCCTCCTCCTCGAAGGCTGCGATGCGCTTCTCGTCCGCCGAATAGGTTTCGCTGAGGATTTTCACCACCAGCTCCCGGCCCAGGGTCGGGTCCTCGGCCACGAACACCATGCTCATGCCGCCGATGGCGTGGCGGCGGGTCAGCGTGTAGGGCCCGAAGCGCGTCTTGACCCGCGTGTGCCCGCCGCAGGACGGGCAGGCGACGTTGGTGAAGGGGCCGACCGCCGACACGTCCATGTCCGCCCCGCAGGCATGGCATTGGGCGATGGAGTCAGGGTCGGGCGGCGACATGATGGAGCTTATCTACGGCCGGCAGGTGGTGAAAACTTCAAAGGCTGTCGGCACGGCCACCCTTGCCCGGAGCGTCGCGCCCGCCTACAAGGCGGCGGATGGAGATCGAGGTCGATGGCGAACCGGGCAGCCGGCTGGATGCGTTCCTGGCATCGCGGCTCGATGACTTGTCGCGCTCGCGCATCCAGGCGCTGATCCGCGACCAGCACATCCGCCGCAATGGCCAGCCGGCGAAGCCGCGCGATGCGGTGGCGCTCGGCGACCGGATCCAGATCGACCTTCCGGAGGCCGTCCCCGCCGAGGCCCAGCCGGAGGAAATCCCGCTGGCGGTGCTTTACGAGGACGACGACCTGCTGGTGCTCGACAAGGCGGAGGGCATGGTGGTCCACCCCGCGGCGGGAAATCCCGACGGCACGCTGGTCAACGCGCTGCTCCACCATTGCCGCGGGCGACTGTCGGGAATCGGCGGCGTCGAGCGGCCGGGCATCGTCCATCGCCTCGACAAGGACACCTCGGGCTGCCTGGTGGTGGCCAAGACCGACACCGCCCATCGCTCGCTGGTCGATCAGTTTGCCGGCCGAACGACCTCGAAACGCTATCTCGCCGTGGTCCAGGGCACGCCGCCGGCCGAGGGCGACACCGTTTTCACCCACATCGCGCGGCACCCGGTGAACCGCATGAAGATGGCCGTGGTCACGCCGCCGGCCGGCAAGCCATCGATCACCGACTACCGGGTGCTCTCGCACGATCCGGCCACCGGCAGCAGCTTGGTTTTATGCGACCTCCACACCGGCCGCACGCACCAGATCCGCGTCCACATGCTGCACCTCGGCTGCCCGCTGATCGGCGATCCGATTTATGGAAAACCCGCCCGCCAGAAGGCGCAGCCCGGGCGCATGATGCTCCACGCCTGGCAGCTGGAGTTCGATCATCCCGCGGACGGCCGGCGGATGAAGTTCGAGGCGCCGATCCCGCCGGAATACACGCCCTGGCTGCAGCTCGCGCCGGAAAACCTGCTCTAACACCATGGACCTGCCCTTCAGCGAAGACGACGCCGCGGACCGATTTTTCGAGGACCTGCTCGATGCCGTGGACCAGCAGCTCGCCTCTCCGGCGACGCCCTTCGTTTCCAAAACCCTCGACCGGCTGGTGCGCGAGGGCCTGGAGCCGGAGGAGGCGCGGGAGGCGATCGCCCGCGTGCTGGCCGAGGAAACGGACCGCGTGGTGCGGACGAAGCGGCCTTTCGATCTGGAAGGCTACCGCAAGTCGTTGGAGAGGATCAGCCCCGGTTCCTGAGGCTTGGTCTTTTCTTTCTCCTCGGCGGTCACCTTGGCGCGCTTGCGGTGGACCCACACGCTTTGGACGAGGCCGAGCAGGAACATGCACATCACCACGAAAGTGCCCGAGTAGCTGATCAGCGGCAGCGGGATGCCGGTGATCGGCATGAGCTGGATGCACATGCCGATGTTTTCGAAAACGTGGGCGAAAATGAGCGCCACCACCCCGCCGACCAGCATGCAGCCCATCATGTCGCGCGCGTAGGAGGCGACGAACAGGCACAGCACCAGCAGCACGGTGAAGCCGGAAATCAGCAGCAGCCCGCCCTTGAAACCGAGCTCCTCGGCCATCACGCCGAAGATGAAGTCGTTGTGGGCGGTGTTGAAGGGAATCATCTTGCGGCCGTGGATCGAGCCCTGGTCCGCGGTGGACATGAAGCCGGTGCCGTTCCAGCCGGCGTGGCCGACCGCGATGGCGATGTTGTAGGGGGCGTAGGCGGGGCCGTTGGTGTCCACCGGGCGCTCGGCGAGCATGTCGAGGAACAGCTCGATCCGCTCCTGCCCGCGCTCCGAGACCTGTGGGAGCACCACGAAATAAAGCAGGGGCACGGCCGCCACGGCAATCAGGAGCATGAAGCTCAAGTAGCGGAACGGCACGCCTCCCACGATCAGGGCCACCAGCGCGACGGGCATCCAGACCAGCGCCGAGCCCATGTCGCCCATCTTCACCACCACCAGAAAGGGGATCCCGGTGAGCGCGCCGACGATCGCGATCTTGGTGAGGGGCTCCTCGAGCAGCCAGCCGATCTTGGGGATTTTCCGCCCCAGCCGCGGCAGGTCCTGGAGCAGCCAGGCCAGCATCAGGATGCCGGCTGCGATCGCCGGCTGCGCGGGCTGGAAGCTCAGCCCGAAGCGGTTGAATTGGTGGACGTCGGCATCCGAATTCATGATCGAGGCACACAGGCCCAGTCCCACGACATACATCGGCAGCGCCAGCCAGCGAAACCAGCGGTAGTCGAACATCGCGGTGATGAAATACGCGGCACTGCCGAGCAGAATCCATTTTTTCTGCAGTCCGGCGTAGTAGGCGCCGCCCTCCGGCAGGTAGCGGGCCGCGCTCTCGATCGAGAACACGCCGACGGCGAGGAGACCGTACATCACGATCACCAGCCACCAGTTCATCCCGAGAAGTTTCCGCAGCAGGGGCGTCATCCGCGGCGAACGCTCCACAATGCCCCACCCCGGCGCAAGCCAACAAAGGGAATGGGGCGGCATCTTCTTGGCGGCCCGGCTTGCGTCGATCCGGTGCGGCACCGAGGTTGGCTTCATGAAACGACTGCCGGTCCTCATCGGCCTCCTGCTCCTGATCGGCCTTGGCGCGTGGTGGTTTTCTCCCACCCAGAAAATGAAGCGCCGGGTCTCGAACATGATCCAGACCGCCAACGTGCCGGCGAACATGCCGGACATCGCCCGCAATACCCGGGGGCCGAATCTGGAGAAGTACCTTGCCCGGAAAATCCGCATCCAGCCGCCCTCCGGCTTCCCGGAACGCATTCCGCATCAACTGAAGCGCGAAAACGCCGCGCTCTTCTACTCCGCCGCCGCCCGCGGAGTGCGCATGATTTCACTGCAGGCGCCCAGCTTCGATGCGGTCGAAATCGAGGGTGACCAGGCCACGGTGCGCTTCCAGGTCGATGCCATCGTCGATCTCGGCGCGACCCGGCCCGTCGATGGAATCATGCACATCAACAGCCGTTGGCGGCGGGATTCGGAGGAGGGCTGGAGGCTGGAGTCCCTGGCATGGGAGGAATCCGGTCGATGACGGCTTTTCGAAGCCACTAAACGTTTCCTATCTTTCCTCATGACCCAACTCCGGGTTTCCCTTTTTCGAAATCGGTGCCCACGTTGCGGCCATGTCTTACACCATCGGCATCGATTACGGAACCAACTCGGTCCGCGCCCTCGTGGTCCGCATTTCGGACGGCGCGGAGCTGGGCACCTGCATCTTTGATTACCCGTCGGGAAATCAGGGCATCCTCCTCTGCCCCAGCGATCACCACCTGGCCCGGCAGAATCCCGCCGACTACATCCAGGGCGTGGAAACCGCGGTCAAAGGCGCGCTCGCCGAGGCGGCCCGGACCGAGGGCTTTTCCGCCAGCCAGGTGATCGGGATCGGCGTGGATGGCACTGGCTCGAGCCCGATCCCGGTCGATGCCTCGAACGTCCCGCTCGCCCTCGATCCGGACTTTTCCGGCAACCCGAACGCCCACTGCTGGCTGTGGAAGGACCACACCTCGATCAAGGAGGCCGCCGCGATCACCGAAAAGGCCGGCGAGATGCGCCCGCAGTACCTCGCCAAGATCGGCGGCACCTACTCGTCCGAGTGGTTCTGGGCCAAGCTCTGGCACTGCCTCAATATCGACCGCCAGGTCTTCGACGCCGCCCACTCGTGGGTCGAGCTGTCCGACTTCGTCCCCGCCCTGCTCGCCGGCGTGAAGGACCCCGCGCAGATCCGCCGCGGCATCTGCATGGCCGGCCACAAGGCGATGTATGCCGAGGACTGGAACGGCCTGCCGGACAAGGAGTTCCTGGCCGCGCTCGACCCCGCCCTGGCCGACCTGCGCGACCGCCTCTACGACCAAGCCTACGATGCCTCGGAAAAGGCCGGCACGCTGTGCGCCGAGTGGGCGGAAAGGCTCGGCCTGCCCGAGGGGATCGCCATCGCCATCGGCGAAATGGATGTCCACTACGGGTCGATCGGCTGCGGCGTGGATGAAGGCACGCTGGTCAAGGTGATCGGCACCTCGACCTGCGACTGCGCCGTCGTTTCCGCCGACAAGGACGTGGCCGACATCCCGGGCATCTGCGGCATCGTCAAGGGCGCCATCCTGCCCGGATTCTATGGCGTCGAGGCCGGCCAGTCGGCCGTCGGCGACATCTTCAAGTGGTACGTCGAGGGCGTGATCGGTGAGGTCAGCCAGCACGGGCCGCTCACCGAGGCGGCCGGCAAGCTGAAGCCCGGTCAATCCGGCCTGCTGGCGCTCGATTGGAACAACGGCAACCGCACCATCCTGGTCGACCAATCGCTGACCGGCCTGATGCTCGGTCAGACGCTGCACACCAGCCGGGCCGAAATTTACCGCGCGCTGATCGAGGCCACCGCCTTCGGCGCTCGCGCCATCATCGAGCGGATCAAGGCCTACGGCGTGCCGGTCGAGCGCGTCGTCTGCTCCGGCGGCATCGCCGAGAAGAACGCCATGCTGATGCAGATCTACGCCGACGTGACCGGCTGCGAGATGCGCGTCGCCCGCTCCAGCCAGGCCTGCGCGCTGGGCTCGGCGATCGGGGCGGCGGTGGTCGGCGGCGGCCATCCGGACTTCGCCACTGCGCAGGCGGCGATGACCGGCTTGAAGGACGTCGTTTACCAGCCGATCCCTGAGAACCAGGCGGTCTACGAAAGGCTCTACGACCTCTACCGCGAGCTGCACGATGCCTTCGGCGGCGTGGTCGAATCGGCCCATCTCGGGCACGTCATGAAAGATCTCCTCGCGCTCAAGGCGGAAGCCAACCAGGGCTGAGAACCCCTCCGCCGCCATGCTCCACCGCAGCCTCGCCCTCCTTTTCGCCCTCGCCTCGCTGCTGCCGGCGCGGCAGTGGGTCTTTCAGGGCATCAAGGAGCCGGTCGAGGCGGAGCTGGTTACGGAAAAGAACGGCTTCGTCGTCATGACGGGCGCCAACGGCAAGAGCTTCGAGCTGCCGCTGGAGAACTTCACGCCCGCCAACCAGGCCTTCATCCGCATCGCCGCCGCGAAAAAAGAACCCGCGCCCTTCGCATCACCCGGAAAGCCGATCGAGCGCACCCGGGACTACAAGCGGCGAGAGGACGAGCGCGTCACCGGCACTTTCCTCGAGATCGGCCCGGCGACCGAGGTCCATCTCACCGGCGCCGACGACCCGCTGCGCGGCAGCTCGGTCCACTTCACCGCCCCGGACGGCTGGCTGGTGTTCGAAAACATCCGTCCCTCCGAGGTCATCGAGCATTTCCTCGACCGCATGCTCGTCAACGGCTCGGCGGCGGAAATCGACAAGAACATCCGCGTCAACCCGTATGCCGGCGGCGCGGTGGTCATCCCTCACGGCCCGGATTTCCCCGCCCTGAACCTGTTTCCCTCCCCCGGCCTCTCCGGCACGCCGACGGCCTTCCCGATCTACGATAAACCCAGTAGCGAGGACATCCCGACGGCCGGATCCCTCGTCCTCAAGCGCGGCTACACCGCCACCCTGGCGGAAAACGAGGATGGCAGCGGCTTCAGCATCAACTACGTCGCCCAGGACCACGACGTGGTGATCGACCCGCTGCCCGAGGGGCTCGGCAGACGCCCGAAGTTCGTCCGCGTCTTTCCGTGGAACTGGTGCAGCAAGAAGGGCATCGCCGGGGGCATCCACCAAGGACTGGACTGCGGCTGGTTCTACGACTGGAACATCGGCGCGAACTCGTCGCCCGACCTCGAATACGTCGCCATCCGCCAGAACCGCCACTGGCCGGGCATGGACCAGGACTGGCGCCATAAAGGCATCAACCACCTGCTCGGCTTCAATGAGCCCCACCGGCCGGACCAGGCGAATCTGTCGGTCGATGACGCCCTTGCCGCCTGGCCGGTCTTGCTCCGGACCGGGCTGCGGGTCGGATCGCCGGCGGTCAGCGATGGCGGTCTCGGCTGGCTCTACGACTTCATGAACAAGGCCGACAAGGCCGGCCTCCGGGTCGATTTCGTGGCCGTCCACTACTACCGCGCGGTGCCGGACCCCGGCGACGGCCGCTCCGCCGCGGCGGCGATGAAGCGTTTCATCGACGACATCCACGCCCGCACCCGGCGACCGATCTGGATCACCGAGTGGAACAACGGCGCCAACTGGACCCCGCACCGCGATCCCTCGGAAAAGGAGCAGGCCCGCGCCATCGCCGACATGATCGAGATGCTCGATGAAACGCCCTACGTCGAACGCTATGCGCTCTACAACTGGGTCGAGGACGGCCGCAAGCTGAAGCGCGACGATGGCAGCCTGACTCCCGCCGGCGAGGTCTATCGCGACCGGCACAGTCCGGTGTTTTTCACCCAACCCCGCTACTGAGGTCCATGATCCGCAAAGCTTTCGTGATGTCCGTCAACGCCGGAGCCGGGGAGGAACACGAGCGCCGAAATCGAGGACAGCCGCGCTGGGAGGCGATCGCGTCAGGCGGGAACGAAGTGTCCCGGCAGCCGTTTGGTCTCCACCGGCACCCGAAGCATCGCCTCCACATACTGCCGCATCGCCCTGCGGCAGCGAAGCTTGAGGATCCCGCTCTTGCCCACGCCGTAGTCCATCGCCAGGGCGGCCCGCCTTTCCGCCGACAGGCTCGGATTGATCCGATACTGCAGGGTCTCGAAGGTCTCCCATGATTCGTCGACCGGGGGCTCCTCTTTCACGCTCTCCGGCCACGAGGCGCGCGAGATCCGCCCGAGCACAAAATCCTGCCACGCGCCGTTCCTGCCGCACCATGCCCGCACGTGCCAGCGCAGGCCGTCATGTGCGAAGGCCCGCGGCACGATCATCCGCTGGCCCGACCTGCCGCTGCTCACGCTGTGGTAGTTCACCTCCAGCCGCAGCCCCGCGCAGACCGCCAGAAAGATCCGCCTCTCGACCTCTGCGGAAACCGGCCGGCGCGGCACTTTCACCATCTCCACCCTGCCCGTGCCGACGAACTCCGCCGTGGCACCGACCGCCACCTTGTCTCCCAGAAACACCGCCATCCCCTCCTCCAGGCGTGGCTCGTGCAGCACGCAGCGCATCCCCTCCGCGCCCTCGTACCGCTTGCGACTCATCTGGTAGTTCAGCGCCCCGGGGTTCAGCTCCTGATACTTCTGCAGGTCGCTCGATGCCTGCGCGGAGGAAATTCCGAACATCGCGACCAGATCCGGCCGGCCGATCCAGCCGCGCCACCACACCGCGCGCTCGATCAAGCGCAGCCGTTCGCGCGCCGCCCAGTTCTCCATGCTCGTTGCGTTGCCCATCGTCTTTGCGATTCAATCTTCACATTGCGGAAAGGGAGAGCCTCGGGTGGGAGCCATCCCTCGTCTTTTTCAGCCCAACAGGATGAAACGGCGTCAACGATCGTTAAGCAATCCTAAATACCGACTCCCTCTCTGGAGCCCTGCACCGTCGGATTCGAGGCCCGGGCCCGTCGAGCGGCTCGACCCGAGAGGTCCCATCGAAGGCTCGTGATGCAGCGGCTTCCCGCGCTTCCAGCCGAGGTCTCTGAATACCCTGCGCCGCGAAAAGCCCGGGCGGGGCGAAGAAAAAAATGGTCGGGGCGGCCAGATTCGAACTGACGACATCCTGCTCCCAAAGCAGGCACTCTACCAGGCTGAGTTACGCCCCGGAACCGGGCGGGAAAAGGACAGATCCCCCCGCCCTTGGCAAGCGGGAAAGCACGGCTTCGCCAAAAGCCCCAAGATTCTGCTTGGCAAGGCGGCCCGTACCGTACACCTTCCGCGCCCGCCCGCTCCCTGCGGACCCCGATTTTTTTACCACACATTCAATTATGGCCGTCGCTCTCCGCCTCAACCGCCAAGGAACCAAGGATCGCCCGTACTACAAGATCGTCGCCGTCGACAGCCGCAAGCGCCGTGACGGACGCTACATCGAGCAGCTCGGCACCTACGATCCGATGAAGGAAGGCGCGAACTACACCATCGATCTCGAGAAGGCCGACAAGTGGGTGGACAACGGCGCCAAGCCGTCCGAGACCGTGGCCAGCATCATCCGCAAGGCCCGCACCGCCGCCAAGGCCGAGGCTTGATTTCCTTTCGTTAAATCGAAGCTCAAACCGCGACCGCGCGCCCTCACCGGGTCCGCGGTCGTTTTCGTTGTCCACCCCGGCATCATCTTCGGTTTGGCATTCGTCATTTGTCGTTCATCATTCGGCCACCCATGGATTTCACCCACCTGATCGACCAGCGCCGCCGCCGCTTCGCGGAAATCACCGAGATCATGGGAGATCCCGACCTGTTCTCCGACGCCCGCCGCGCGTCCGAGATCATGCGCGAGCACCGTCGATTGAAGGAGACGCTGGAAATCTGGGACCGCCTGGAAAAGTCCCGTTCCGAGCTGGGCGAAAACGAAGAACTGGCCGCGGCGGATGATCCGGAAATGGCCGAGCTGGCCGCCGCCGAACTGGAACGCTTGCGGGCGGAGATTCCGAAGTTGGAGGAAAAGCTCCAGTATGCGCTGCTGCCGGCTGATCCCAACGAGGACCGCGATGCGATCGTGGAAATCCGCGCCGGAGCCGGCGGCGATGAAGCCTCGCTGTTCGCGGCCGAGCTGCTGCGGCTTTACCAACGTCATGCGGAGAACCGGGGCTGGAAAACCGAGCACCTCGGCTCCTCCCCTTCGGAGGTCGGCGGCTTCAAGGAAGTCGCCCTCGGCGTTTCGGGCGACGAGGTCTTCCGGTTCCTGAAATACGAGTCGGGCGTCCATCGCGTCCAGCGCGTGCCGGCGACCGAAACGCAGGGCCGCATCCACACTTCCACCGTCACCGTGGCCGTGCTGCCGGAGGCCGAGGAAGTGGACGTCCAACTCAAGCCCGACGAGCTGCGGATCGAGGTCTGCCGTGCCGGCGGCGCGGGCGGCCAGCACGTCAACCGGACCGAATCCGCGGTGCAGGTGTTCCACCTGCCGACGGGGATCATGGTGCGCTGCGAGGACGGCCGCTCGCAGGGCCAGAACAAGGAACGGGCGCTGCAGATCCTGCGCTCGCGGCTTTATGAAATGAAGGTGCGCGAAGAGCAGGAGAAATACTCCGCCACGCGGCGCGCGCTGATCGGATCCGGCGACCGCTCGGAGAAGATCCGCACCTACAACTTTCCGCAGAGCCGCATCACCGACCACCGGATCGGCTACACCTCGCACCATCTCGATGCGATCATGAACGGCTCGCTGGAAGAGCTGACCACCGAGCTGCAGAAGGCCGAGATGGCCGAGCGGCTGGCGGGGATGGAAGGCTGACCCAGGTCAGCGGATGATCACCTCTTTCAAAAGCTCGCTGTAGATGTGGATCTCGGTCCCGAGCCGGCCCTTCTCGCTGCACTGGAGATACCACCCGTATTTCTCCGACCAGCGGAAAGTGTGGCACTCGAGCCGCTTGTCACGCTCGCCGAAGCGGCCTTTGAAAAGCCGGAGAACGGACACCCGGCAAACATTGGGATGAATGAAGCCGTTTTCGTTCAGGTCGCCCACCACGACCGACACCACCTCGATCGGATCCGAGGTCAGATCGAAGGCCAGGCGGATCAAGCGGACGGCTTCCTTTTCCGTGATTTCGGCCGGCGAGTTCGCCGCCTGGGAGACGCCGGCGCCGAGAAACAGCACCGCCAGCATCATCGCGAAAAACGATTTCATCCTCGCTGGGACGGAATCGTGCGGATTCTATTCACTCACCCGATTTCCTCGAACACCCCGCCGCCAAGCAAACGTCCGCCCTCGTAAAAGGCACAGATCTGGCCGAGGGCCAGCGCGCGCTGCGGTTTTTCGAAGGTGAGTTCGACCCGGCCATCCGGCAGTGGCGCCATCCGGCAGGGCTCGGGTTTCGCGCGGTAGCGCGGCAGGGCCTCGATCCGGCGCGGAGTGTCGAAGGGTTCGTTGATCGCCGACAGGGTACCGATCACGCAGCGCTCCGCATAAAGCCCCGGCGTGCTGGCCTCGTCCCAGCCCACAATCAGCCGGTTCCGCCCGAGATCCTTGCCGATGACCACGTAGGCCATGCCATCGCGCGGCGAGGCGACGCCGTGACCCTTGCGCTGGCCGAGGGTGTAGAGGTGGAGCCCGTCGTGGCGACCGAGGACTTTTCCGGAGGTGTCGGTGATTTCCCCGGGCGAATCCGGGATATAGTGGCGGATGAAGTCGCGCATCTTGATCTCGCCGATGAAGCAGATCCCCTGGCTGTCCTTCTTGCCGGCGGTCGGCAGGTCATGACGCCGCGCCACCTCGCGGACGGCGGGTTTGAGCAGCTCCCCTACGGGAAACAGGGCGTGTGCGACCTGGCGCTGGGTCATCAGGGAAAGGAAGTAGCTCTGGTCCTTGTTCGGGTCGGCGCCCTTGAGCACCGCGCCCTGGCCGTTGGCGAGGTCGCGGCGGCGCGCGTAGTGGCCGGTGGCGACCTTTTCGAAGCCCTGCTCCAGCGCATAGTCGAGGAACACGCCGAATTTCATCTCGCGGTTGCACCAGACGTCGGGGTTCGGGGTGATGCCCG
This sequence comes from Haloferula sargassicola, assembly GCF_040362925.1. Lineage (NCBI taxonomy): Bacteria > Pseudomonadati > Verrucomicrobiota > Verrucomicrobiia > Verrucomicrobiales > Verrucomicrobiaceae > Haloferula > Haloferula sargassicola. The sequence goes on along the minus strand of NZ_BAABRI010000005.1, from coordinate 76,472 downwards.
AGCGGTAGCCCTCGACGAGGTAGTCGACGATCCGCGCCTTGTATGGGTCGATCAGATCGATCACCCGAAACTCGATGCCCAGCTTTTTGGCCACCGCCAGGGCGTCCTCGAGGTCGCTCTCCCACGGGCAGTCACCTGGCAGGCCCTCGGCATTGACCCAGTTCTTCATGAAGGCGCCCGCCACCTCGTGCCCCTGCTCGAGCAGCATCGCCGCCGCCGCCGAGCTATCGACACCTCCCGAGAGTCCCACCAGCACCTTCGCCATGGGCGGACGATTGGAACCCGACGCCGAAACTGCAAATCCGAAAAGCTCCCGCCACACCCTCCGGAAACTTGGAACTTGGAACTTGGAACCCGGAGCTCCAAACCCCTCGCGTGTCCGATTCCGCCCGTTCCCCGCTCTCCGGCTGCGCCATCCTGATCGCCGCCGTGTGCACCCTGCTGTTCCTGATCGGCTTCTCGATGTGGGTGCCGTTCCGGCAGGCAGCGGCGATCGAGAAATTCACCCGCGCCGACCCCGCACCCGTCCCCGCCGCCGAGCTCAGCGAAACGGAGGGCCGCGAACTGGATGCGCGGCTGGCCTCGTTCCGCGAGGCCGTCGAAGGCGGCGAACAGGCCGCTTCGCTGGAGCTGGATGTGAACGACCTGAACGATGCGATCGCCCGCTACCCGCAGTTCAAGGAGCTTCGCGGAACCTTCCATGTGAAGGAAATCCGCGACGACGAGATGCTCATCGACATCTGCTACCAGCTCAATGGCCGGCCGCGGTTGGCGAAGGAGGGCGAGGATGGCCCGATCGCCGCCGATCCGCGCTATTTGGTGGGCACCATGCACGTCACGCCGCTGCTCTCGAAGCGCGAGGTCGCGCTGCACGTCAAGGCGCTCGACGTTCCCGGCGCGGAGGTCGACGAGGGCTTCATGGGTCATTTTTCCACCCTGAGGATCCTCGAGCGCTACCTCAAGGATCCGGCGATCGGCCCGGTGATGGCCAGGCTGACCCAGGCCCGGCTGCAGGATGGAAAGCTCCTGCTGGCGCGGAATCCCGGGGAGCCTGTCCCGGACGTGGTGACCGACCAGCAGTTCCGCAAGGGAGGCTCGCGCATTGTGATTTTCATCGGCGGCGCGCTGCTGGTTTTTCTCCTTTTGGCCGGCACCCTGCTGTTCCTCGGCTACCGGGCGCAACTGAAGAAAATTCAGGAAGAAGAACGAACGAACGCGCCTTCCACCGACGTTTGATTGACGATACGACACCCGAGCAAACTCCATCGGCCCTCATCATGAAAGACCGCTTCACCCGCGCCGCCATCCTTTCCCTCGCCCTCGCCGCGCCCCTGCACGCGCAGGAATCCGCTGCCGCGCCCTCCGCCACCCCGGCCCCGACCGCCGCCTCCGAGGGGTCCGCCGAACCGTCCAAATCGGCGGAGGACAACTCGATGAAATCGGAGCAGGAACGCCTGGCTCTGGAGAACGCGTTGGTGGATGAACGGGTGAAAAAGGAAACCTCCGACATGCGGGCCGAGATCGCCCGCCTGCAGGCGGAAAAGCAGCTCATCTCCGAGCGGCTCAACCTCGCCGAACTCAAGCGCCAGTCCGAGGCCCAGCAGGAAATCACCGAGTCCAAGGTCGAAGAAGAACGCCTGACCCGCGAAGCCGCCATCGCCAAAGCCCGCGCCGAGGCCCTCGCCAACGAACTCAAGGCCGCCCAGGCCGAGCACGCTCTGGAACTGGAGAAGCTCGACAGCGAAATCTCCCGCTATAAGAAGAGCGAGGAGCGCGAAGGCTACGCCGACAACCCGCCGGAATACCTCGACAATCCGCTGCGTGACGACGGGGTGCTGGTGATTTCCGACCGCCGCATCCCTCTGAACGGCGCGATCACCACCGAAACCGCGGATTTCATCACCGACCGCATCCATTTCTACAACAACATGGATGCCAAGAAGCCGATCTTCATCGTGATCGACGAGTCGCCCGGCGGCTCGGTCATGGCCGGCTACCGCATCCTCAAGGCCATGGAGGCCAGCGAGGCCCCGATCCACGTGGTTGTGAAATCCTTCGCCGCCTCCATGGCCGCGGCGATCACCACGCTGGCGGAGGAGTCCTACGCCTACCCGAACTCGGTGATCCTTCACCACCAGATCAGCAGCACCCTCTTCGGGCGCCTCAACCTCACCCAACAGGCCGAGCTGCTGAAGGACAGCGAGCGGTGGTGGGACCGCTTTGGCACCCCGATCGCCGAAAAGATGGGCATTACCAAGGAAGAGTTCATCAAGCGCATGTATGAGCAGGTCTCCAGCGGCGATTGGAGCGAGTTCGGCACCGACGCGCAGAAGCTCAAATGGGTGAACCACATCGTGAGCGGCATCGAGGAAACCTCGCTCACCCATTCTCCCGATGCCGAGGATGCCGCCAAGTCGGCGAAAAAGGCGGCCATGTTCGGGCTGGAGAAGGGCGTCGATGACGAAGGCCACCCGGTGATGTATCTGCCTCGGATCAGTCCGAAGGACGTCTATTTCCTCTACAATCCGGACGGCTACTACCGCATGCGCTGAGCCGGAAATCTCCCGCTGACCGAAGGTCGCCAATCCCTTCAATCCCATGGGACAGCAGCCGGAATCCCGCTTGACCGGGAAGCGGCGCTATCCGCATATTCCCACCCCTCCCGACCGGCATGGCCGCGGGGGGGATTTTTTTATCCGAAACTCTCTGGCGAAACGCCCGCAAGAGTCCGGCAGCCACTTCTTTTTTTTCGATCACTTCCCATTCAATTTCAACATGCTAGCCAAGATTTTCGGAAACTGGTTTTCCAATGATATCGGCATCGACCTCGGCACCGCGAACACTCTCGTCAACGTCAAGGACCAAGGGATCGTCCTGCGCGAACCCTCCGTGGTCGCCGTCAAAGCCGGCACCAATGAGGTGCTGGCCGTGGGCGACGATGCCAAACGCATGCTCGGCCGGACGCCGGGCAACATCGTGGCCATCCGCCCGCTGAAGGACGGCGTGATCGCCGACTTCCAGGTCACCGAGGCGATGCTCCGCCATTTCATCCGCAAGGTGAACCAACGTCGCCGCAGCAACACCCGCGTGGTGATCGCGGTGCCGTCGGGCATCACCGAGGTCGAGCGCCGCGCGGTTTCCGAGTCCGCCGAGCAGGCCGGCGCCAAGTGGGTCCACATCGTCGAGGAGCCCATGGCGGCCGCGATCGGCGTGGGCCTGCCCGTGATGGACGCTTCGGGAAACATGATCGTCGATATCGGCGGCGGCACCACCGAGGTGGCCCTCATTTCCCTCGGCGGCATCGTCTACGCCCGCTCGGTGAGGACCGCGGGCGACGAACTCGACGAGGCCATCGTTTCCTACATGAAGCGGAACTACAACCTGATGATCGGCGAACGCACGGCCGAGGACATCAAGATCCGCCTCGGTTCCGCTGCCCCGCTGGCCAAGGAACTCACCATGGACGTCAAGGGCCGCGACCTCGTCGCCGGCCTCCCGAAGACGATCACCATCACTTCGCAGGAAATCCGCGAAGCCATGGCCGACCCGCTCGGCACGGTCGTCGATGCCGTCCGCACCACCCTCGAGCGCTGCCCGCCGGAACTGGCCGCCGATCTGGTCGATCGCGGCATCGTGCTGGCCGGTGGTGGCGCCCTACTACGCGGGCTCGACAAGCTGCTGCGCGAGGAAACCGGCCTGCCGGTCCACATCGCGGAGGATCCGCTGAGCGCCGTGGCCGAGGGCACCGGAAAGATGCTCCAGGAGCTCGACGTCCTGAAGCGCGTCACCCACCAATCGAGCTGACGCCCGCCGGGCGCTCCGATCCCACCTCCGGGCAATGCGGCCGTTCAACCTGCTTGCACTCCTTCTTTTCCTGGCCGGCGCCACCTGGGCGCTGACCCGGAGCCCGGAGACCGTGCGCTCGATGCAGGCCACCTACTACCGGGCCATTTCGCCCTTCCTCACCGTCGGCTCCGACCTCGAGGTGAAATCCCGGGCATTTCTCGACGAAGTCGAACATTCACGGAAGCTCGAGGCCGAGGTGGATGCGATGCGCGAGGACTTCGACCGCCTCAAGCTCATCGAGTCGCGCTTCCGCACCATCGAGGCGGAAAACGCCACCTTGCGCCGCGCGCTCGACTTCAAGGAACGCAACCGTTTCGACGTCATCGCCGCCCGCGTGACCCGCCGCCAACCGACCACCTGGTGGCAGACCATCGAGATCGGCCGCGGCACCGACGCAGGGATCGGCACCGCGTTGCCGGTCGTGACCGATGCCGGTCTGGTCGGCAAGATCGAGATCCTCGAGAAGGAGCACTCCACCATCATCCTTCTCACCGACGAAGCCTGCCAGGTGGCTGCCAAGGTCGAGGGCAGCCCCGAAGAAGGCATCGTCCAAGGCGAGCGCGAGCAATTCGGCAGCACCCCCTTGCTGCGGCTCCGCTTCCTGTCCCCGAAGGCCCGGCTGCAGGAAGGCATGCGGGTCTTTTCCAACGGCAAGGGCGGGGTCTTTCCCGCCGACATCCTGATCGGGGAAATCGTCCGGATCGAGCCCGGCCCCCTCTCCACCGAGGCGCTTGTCCGTCCGTCGGTCGATTTCCAGAATCTCTCCACCGTGTTCGTGCTGACGACACCGAAGTGATGATCCGCTACGTCGCTTCCATCCTGGTGCTCGTGCTCGTGGCGGTGATCGTCCAGCAGTTCCTGCCGGCGCTTACCGCGCTCTCCGGATCACGGATCCTTCCCGTTGCCCTCGTTTTCCTCTGTGCCGCCGTCACCCTGCCCCCGCCGGGCATGCTCCTGCTCGCCTTCGTGTGCGGGTTTTTGACCGACCTGGAAAACTGGATCGGCCCGCATGGCGGCGACCCCGCCATTTACCAGTTCCCGGTCGAGACCCTGCGCTTCGGCTACTCGATCATCCTCTACGGCGTCATGGGCATGCTCATGCAGGGCATCCGTCCCCTGTTCCGGCGGGGAAACTGGCAGCTTTCCGCCCTGCTCGCCGGCATCGCCGTCTTCCTCTATCTCACCTCCGAGTTCCTCCTCATCAACTTCATCCGCGGCGGCTTCAGCTTCGGCAGCCGCACGCTGATGAAGATCTCGCTTAGCTCCGCGCTGACCACCCTTTTCGCCCCCCTGGTTTTCTGGATCCTTTTCGCCCTCGCGGAGCGCTTCCACTACACGATCCGTCTCGACACCCAGCGGCGTCGTCCCGGAGAGTCGTGATTCCAGCTCCGCACCCACCATGAATTTTCTCAGCCAAGGCATCCGCGTCCTCCTCCTCACCCTGATGGTGCTGGCAGGTTTCGGCGCATTGGTGAAGCGCCTCTATTACTTCCAGATCACCAAGCGCGACCACTACCAGTCACTGGTCCCCGGCGACCGCGAGGTCACCGTGCGCGAGCCCGGCGTGCGCGGCACGATCCGCGACCGCAACGGCGTCGAACTCGCCCGCAACCGGCGGAGTTTCGTCGTCTACTTCGACCTGGAGGAAATCCACCGCTCCTACCGCCAGCAGCATGCCGAGGACCTGAAGCGCGAGAAACTCACCACGGAAAACGGCATGCCCCGCGCCTCCGAGGAAACGGACATCGTGGAGATCGTCAACAAGTGGATCATCCCGATGCTCGACGACCTCGGCCTGGCAAAAAACTACCGTGCCAGCGCCCTCAGGACCCACTACGTGACCCACCGCGGACTGGTTCCCTTCACCTACACCGCGGACCTGACCTACGAGCAGTTCGCCAAGCTGGCCGAGCACAGCCTCGAGGTCCCGGGCGTCTACATCGATGTCCAGCCGCAGCGCGAGTATCCCTATAACGCCCTCGCCTCCCACATGCTCGGCTACGTCCAGCAGTGGAAACCGGGCGAAATCCCCGATGAGGCCAAGCGCAAATACGACCACTACATCGGTGATGAAAAGGGCACCATGGGCCTGGAAGCCACGCTGGATGAGTTTCTCCGCGGCGCCGCCAGCAGCAAGACGCTGGTGAAAAACGAGAAGGGCCAGATCACCGCCCTGACCGACTATCGGGCACCCGAGGAAGGCGCGACCGCCACCTTGTCCATCGATGCGCGGATCCAATACCTCGTCACCAACACCATCCGCCGTGCTGGTCGTGCGGCCGCGGTGGTGATGGATGTCAACACCGGCGAGGTCCTCGCCATGGCCTCGGTGCCGGACTACAACCCGAACGATTTCATTCCGACGATCTCGCCCGAAAACTGGAAAAGCTACAACTCCAACAACTGCACACCGCTCGTCGACCGGACCATTTCCGCTTTCACTCCCGGCTCCACCTTCAAGCTGGGGACAGCGCTCAGCGGGTGCCTCAACGGCTTGGCCACCCGCTCGTTCTCGTGTGATGGCTACGTGTCCTACGGGAATTACAAGCCGGCTTGCTGGCTGTGGAACCAGTCCCGGGGCAGCCACGGACTTCTCACACTTCCCCAGGCCATCCAAAAATCCTGCAATCCCTATTTCTTCAAGTTGGGCAACACGCTGGGTGAAGAACGCCTTGTCAACGGCTTCACCATGCTCGGATTCGGCCGCCAAACCGGCATCCGGCTCCCGGCGGAAAGCCCCGGCAGCCTGCCTGGCTCCAAGGCTTGGAAACGATTCACCCACAAGAACGGGCTGACCCCTGGCGACATCGCCCAGGTGTCCATTGGCCAAGGGGACTCGCTGGCCACGCCCCTTCAGCTCTGCTCAATGGTCTCCTGCATCGCCAATGGCGGCCGCTATTACCGCCCGCGCGTCGTCAAGGAGGTCGTGACCCACGACGGCAGGAAGCTGATCGAGGACAAGCCCGAGCTTCGATTCGACCTCATCCAGGAGGGCGTCGATCCCGCCCAGCTCGAACTCGTTCGCAAGGGCATGTGGAAGGCCGTCAACGAAGCTGGCGGCACCGCCGGCCGAGCGCGGATTCCTGGTGTGGAGCTCGGCGGAAAAACCGGCACCGCCCAAACTTCCGACAACGGGAAACCGTCCCACAACGCCTGGACGGTCGCTTTCGGGCCTTTCGACGATCCCAAATACGCGGTGGCCGTGCTGGTCCAGGCCGGCGGCTCCGGCGGCGCGGTCTGCGGCCCCCTCGCCCACCTCATTTTCAGCGGCATCCTCGCCCGCGATGACGGCATGCAGCTGCCCCTCGCCCCTCTCGACCCGGTCGAAGGCAACCGCGAGGAAATTGATGCCATTCCCCTGCCCGAGGACGTCATGGCGGCCATCGATGCCACCGACATCCCCGATGCCGGCGAAACCGGCGACGAAGCAAGCGATCCCATCGAGGTCCGCCCCACCGTCACTCTCCCCTCCCAACCCGCGGTCACTCCCGAGCCGACCCTCACCCCTGAGGTCGATGCCGAAGGCACGGTCGTCCCCGAGCCCCCCCCGGCGGGCGGCACGCGGTAAACAAATCCTTTTATTTATCCTTATCCATGATCCAACGCATCAAACGCATCTTCGGCATCGGAAAACCGAGCCCGAAGGAAGGCAATACCCTTATCATCAACGTCGAACGACTCGAACGCCGCGTCGCCCTGCTCGAAGGCGGCCTGCTGGAGGAATACACCGTCGAACGCGAGGGCGATCAGAACATCGTCGGCGGCATCTTCAAGGGCCGGGTCCGCAACATCGAACCCGGCCTCAAGGCCATGTTCGTGGACATCGGCCTTGAGAAGAACGCCTTCCTCCACTTTTGGGACGCCATCCCCGCGGCCCTCGATTCCGGCCTTGAGGAAATCGAGCGCGGCGACCGCCCGAAGAAGAAAAAGAAGAAGATCACCTCAAAGGACATTCCATCGATCTATCCGGTCGGCTCGGAAATCATGATCCAGGTTTCCAAGGGCCCCATCGGCACCAAGGGCCCGCGCGTCACCACCAATATCTCACTCGCCGGACGCTATCTCGTCCTCATGCCCTACACCGAGCAGTTCGGCATCTCGCGGAAAATCGACGACCCGAAGGAACGCGCCCGGCTGCGCAAGATCATGCAGCGCCTCTCGGTCCCCGACGGCATGGGCATCATCATGCGCACCGTCGCCCAAGGTACCCGCGCCCGCCATTTCGTCAGGGACCTCGCCATGCTGCTCGAGCAATGGGACGAAGTGGAAGAAAAGCGCGACGCTTCGCCCGCTCCCGTCTGCGTGTTCCAGGAGCCCGGTCTCATTGAAAAGACCGCCCGCGATTTCCTCACCGATGAGATCGATCAGGTCATCTGCGACTCCGAGGAAACCACCGAGCTGGTCCGCGAGATCGCCGGCAAGGTTTCCCGCCGCGCCAAGCGCCGCATCCACCACCTCGCCACCCAGGGGCCGATTTTTGAAAGCCTCAACCTGCAGAAGCAGATCGACGAAGCCTTCTCCCGCCAGGTCTGGCTCAAGTGTGGCGGCTACATCGTCATCGATGAAACCGAGGCCCTGATCTCGATCGACGTCAACACCGGCCGCAACCGCGGTGCCAAGGACGTCGAGAAGATGATCCTCCAAACCAACATCGAGGCCGCCGAGGAGGTCGCCCGCCAGCTCCGCCTGCGGAACATCGGCGGCCTGGTCGTGGTGGACTTCATCGACATGCGTCATCGCAAGGACCAGCAGCAGGTCTACAAGGCGATGAAGGACCGCCTGCGCAGGGACAAGGCCAAGACACAGGTGCTCCAGATCTCGTCGATCGGGCTCATGGAAATGACCCGCCAGCGGCTCAACGAGTCTCTGCGGGACACGATGTTCGAGCCCTGCCCGTACTGCCAGGGACGCGGCCGCGTGAAGACCACCATGACCATGAGCGTGGAAATCCAGCGCCGCCTGGTTTCCCTCATCAACAAGCGCCGCGACCAGGGCGGAGACCTGATCGTGGTCGTCAACTCCGACGTGCTCAACCGATTCAAGACCGAGGACAGTAAGCTGCTCGTCGATCTCGAGCGCCAGCACTCCGGCCGGCTCATCTTCCGCTCGGACCCGTCCCTTCACCGCGAGCGCTTCGCCGTGATCGACGCCAAAACGGAGAAGACCATCGAGCAGGTCTGAACCTCGCGAGGAAGGGGCGATCTCAGATGGTCCCTTTCTCCAACAGATACTCGATCAAAGCATCGCGGGTCGCCACCCCGGTGAGTTCGCGTTTCGACTCCGGACGGAACAGGATCTCGCGGGCCTTCATCATCGAGCGCCCGCCGGACTGCCCATCGTAGGAGTTCAACGCCACGCGGTAGCGCCGGCCCGGCTCCAGCGCCCGCCCGCCGTGCAGGATCGCCTCGATGCGGCCGTCGCCGTTGCGTTGCACCTCCATCGGCCACAGGTCCCGGTCACTCTGCTCGGACCCCTCCTCGACAATGGCTGCGATCTCCAGCGGGGTCAGCTCCGCCGTCACCAGCAGGTTCTCGTAGGGCAGCCACTCCCAGCAATCGCGTACGGTCTTGTCGCCGGCTTGCACCGGACCCGTGCCGAAGGTGCCGTGAAACACCGCGTCCACCGGCATGCCCGCTTTTTCCAAGGCTCCCGCAAAGGCCGCGCAAAGCAGACTTCGCAAGGACCGTGCGCCGGTTTCCGGCAAAGGCGAGCTCACTTCGCAGACCTTCCGTGCGAGTTGCTCATCAGCCCTTCTCAGCTCGGGCCGCGCCGCCTCCATCACCGCCGGGTCCAGCTCGAAGCGGGAATCCATCAGCACCGTGAAGGCGCGCTTGTCGATCAGGCGGCGGCTCTCAGCGTCGAAAGCGAGGTCCACGCGCCCGCAATGGATTCCGAAATAGTTCGCCTGGCTGCAAAGGGTCTCGCCGACCTTGAACGACGGCTCGTCGCGGTGGCTGTGGCCCGCCAGATAGACGTCCACGCCCGGGGCCGCCGACAGCATCGTGCGCACGGGGTTTGCGAAGTCGTCCTCGAACCGCCAGCCCATGTGGCCCAGCGCCACCACGGCATCGACCTTCTGCGCCCGTAGCTCGGCGATGCTTCTCTTCAGGCACACCGCCGGATCGGAAACCGCCACGCCGTCGAGCGTTTCCGGTGCCAACCAGAACGGCATGCCCGGCGTGGTCACCCCGATCAGGCCGATGCGGAAGCCCGCCACTTCCTTGATCATCCAAGGCTTCACCTTCTTCCACGGCCCGCTCGCGTCATCGGAGGCACGGCCATCCACCGTTAGGTTCCCGGTCAGGATTGCCGAGGTCGATCGATCCAGCGCGCCCTCGATCACTCCGCGACCCCAATCGAGATCGTGATTGCCGATCGTCCAGGCATCGTAGCCCAGCCGGTTGAAGAGATCGATCATCACCGTTCCATCCGTCTCCAATCCCACCGCGGTACCCTGGTAGACGTCGCCGATATCCACCAGCAGGGAATCCGGATTCTGGCGCTTCCACTCGCGGATCTGGGTCACGCACCGCGCCATGCCGCCGACATCCCCGATGCCATCGTAGGTCTGCGTCGGCTCGATGTGTCCATGCAGGTCGGTGGTGAAAAAAATCGAGACCGTCTTCACCCGGCGCGAAGGGTTTCCCCAACCCAGCGATGTGGCACCAAGCCACGCGCCTCCGGCGAGCAGCCATTCTCTTCGAGTGAGATCCATGATGACCGGGAGCTTTGGCGGTTCCCCGGGCCGTTTCAAGCCAAGGGATCCCGCCGCCTCTGCTTCACCCCGGAAAACCCCGAGCTGCTCATCTCGGAGATTCTCGACCGCTGCTCCCAGCTCAGTTCCTCCCGCAGCCGCACACTCAAGCGCGACCACACGTTCCGTGCGGCCTGACCCGGTCCGGCTCTGGCGTGGCTTGGCGCTTTCCGGTTCGACTCCGGGCTTTCCTCACTCCCACTCGATGCTTGCCGGTGGCTTGGTGGAGATGTCGTAGAGAACCCGGTTGATGCCGGCGACGCCGTTGAGGATGTCGTTGCTGGTGTCGCGCAGGAGCTGGTAGGGCAGCTCGACCCAGTCGGCGGTCATCGCGTCCTCACTGATCACGGCGCGGAGGGAAATCGCCCACTCGTAGCTGCGCTCATCGCCCTTCACGCCGACGGTCCGGACCGGAACCAGGCAGGCGTAGGCCTGCCACACGCGGTCGTACCAGCCGCTCTCCTTGAGGTGGCCGATGAAAATGGCATCGCACTCGCGGATGATCTCCAGACGCTCGAGCGTCACCTCGCCCGGACAGCGCACCGCGAGCCCGGGCCCGGGGAACGGGTGGCGGTGCAGGATGTCGTGCGGGATGCCGAGCGACTTGCCCAGCGCACGGACCTCGTCCTTGAACAGCTCGGCCAGCGGCTCGAGCACCTTGCCCTGCGCCTGCAGCTCAAGGATCTTGTCGACCCGGTTGTGGTGGGTCTTGATCTTCGAGGCCTTCGACTTCGAGTTCGAGGCGCTTTCGATGACATCGGGATAGAGGGTGCCCTGCGCCAGCAGCTCGGCGTTTCCGACCGCGCGCCAGAATTCCTCGATGAAGAGGTTGCCGATGATTTCCCGCTTCTTCTCCGGCTCCGTCTGTCCGGCCAGGGCCGAAAGGAAGCGCCCGGAGGCGTCGACTGTCTCGATCGGCACGCCCATGCGGTGGAAGTTGCTGCGGACCTCGTCGCCCTCGTCCTTCCGCATCAGCCCGTGGTCGACGTAGATCGCGCGCATGTTCACGCCGGCCTCGTGCAGAAGTACGGCGAGCACCGTACTATCGACGCCGCCGGACACGCCGCAGACGACCTGGCGCTGGCCGACGCGGTCGCGGATCTGCTCGAGCAGCTCGCGCTTGAAGTCCTCGATCCGGAACGGCTCCAGCTTGCCGGCGTGGAGCAGGAAATTGTGGAGGATGCGGGTGCCCTCGTGGCTGTGGGTCACCTCCGGGTGGAACTGGATGCCGAACCACGTCTCACCCCACTGGAGGGCGACCGGCGTACCGTGCTGGTTGCGGGCGACGACCTGGCAGTTGTCCGGCAGGCGGCCGACGGTGTCCGAGTGGCTCATCCACACCTGCGACTCGTGCGGGATGCCCTCGAAAAGCCCCTCCGCGGTGGCGGGCACGAGCTTCGCCTGGCCGTACTCGCGCCGGTCGCTGGGCTCGACCGAGCCACCGAACTTGATGTTGAGCAGCTGCATGCCGTAGCAGACGCCCAGCACGGGAACGCCGAACTTTTTCAGCGCCTCGAAGTCGAGGTCCGGCGCGTCCGGCTCGCTGGTGCTTCGGGGGCCGCCGGAAAGGATGATGGCACCGGGTTTCCCGATCTCCGGGAACTCTTCCAGCGCGTAGAGCTTGGCAAAGTAACCGAGCTCGCGGACGCGGCGGACGATCAGCTGCGTGTACTGCGAGCCGAAGTCGATGACGGCGACGTGTTGGTTTTCCTCCATGATCTGTAAATCGGATGGCCGTGAAATCAGGCGATCGGCTGGTAGTTGGTCGGTTCCTCGGTGATGACGATGTCGTGGACGTGGCTCTCGCGCAGGCCACCCGGCGTAATGCGGGTGAAGGTGGCGCGCTCGCGCAGCTCGGCCAGGTCGTTCGCGCCCACGTAGCCCATGCCCGAACGAAGGCCGCCCATCAGCTGGAAGACCACGTCGGCCAGCGGGCCCTTGTAGGGCACCCGGCCCTCCACGCCCTCGGCGACGAGCTTGCCTGACGAGTTCTGGTTGTAGCGGTCCCCCGCGCCCTTCTGCATGGCGCCGATCGAGCCCATCCCGCGGTAGGTTTTGAAACGACGGCCCTGCGAGTAAACCGTCTGCCCCGGACTCTCGCGGGTGCCGGCGAGCAGGGAGCCGAGCATGACCAGGTCGGCCCCGGCCGCAATCGCCTTCACGACATCGCCCGAGTAACGGATGCCGCCATCGGCGATGACCCGCACGCCGCGCTCGCGGCAGTAGCTGGCGGCATTCTGGATGGCCGTGAACTGCGGCATGCCCACGCCGGCGATGACCCGCGTGGTGCAGATCGAGCCCGGGCCCACGCCGACCTTGACCGCGCTGGCTCCCGCATCAGCGAGGTCCTTTGCACCCTCGGCGGTGACAACGTTTCCGGCGACCACCGGTCGGTCGGAAAGCTCGCGCAGCTGGGCGATGACCTCCATCACCCGCGTCGTGTGGCCGGTGGCGGCATCGATGAAGAGCGCGTCAGCACCCGCCTCGACCACCGCCTTGGCGCGATCGAGGAAATCCGGGCCCACCCCGACAGCGGCGCCGCAGCGCAGGCGGCCGTTCGGATCCTTGGCAGCATCGGTGAAGGCGGCGCGTTTCTCGATGTCGGCACCCGTGATCAGGCCGACCAGGCGGTTGCTTTCATCGACCAGCGGCAGCTTCTCGATGCGGTTCTGGTAGAGAATATTCCGAGCTTCGCCGAGGGACGTCGAGGGCGGCGCGGTGACCAGCTTTTCCCGTGGCGTCATCACCTCAGCCACCTTCGACGAGCCATCGTCGAGATAGCGGATGTCGCGGCCGGTGACCATGCCCAGCAGCCTGCCTTCGCCATCGACCACCGGAAACCCGGAGAAGCCGTGCTCGGCCATGATCGCGCGCACGTCGTCGACCGTCTGCTCCTTGCAGACCGTCATCGGCTTGAGGATGACCGCGTTTTCCGAACGCTTCACCCGCGAGACCATCGAGGCCTGGTGGTCGATCGGGCAGGCGCGGTGGATGACGCCCATGCCCCCCTCGCGGGCCAGGGCGATCGCCAGTTCGGCCTCGGACACGGTGTCCATGGCCGCGGAAACCACGGGGATCCGCAGCTTGATGTCGTCGCAGAGCGAAGTCGTGAGATCCGTCGAAGCCGGGAGCACGGAGCTCAACCGGGGGGTCAGAAGGACGTCGTCGAAAGAAAGTCCAAGGGTGATGTCCGCCATGGCGGAGTCAAAGGAGCCCACCACGACGAATCAAGCCCGAATGCATCGACCTCCGGCAAAAAGCCCGTCACGAAAGTGTCAGGTCCAGCGGCGCCGGAATCGCCTGCACCCGCATGCCGGCCTGCTGCGCGGACATGATGCCTGCCGGGGCGTCCTCGACCGCGAGGCACCGGGCGGGCGCCACGCCGAGCAACTCGGCGGCTTTGAGATAAATGTCCGGGGCCGGCTTGCCGATGGCGACATCGTCGGCCGTGACGACCTCGTCGAACAGGTCCGAAATATTCAGCACCTGCAGCGTCCGCTCGATGACCATGCGAGTGCCGCCGGTCGCGACCGCCATCGGGATCCGCCCGCGGCAGGCACGGGCGAACTCGACGACCTCCACGATCTCGTCGACCTGGGAAAGCCGATTGAGAAAGGCCTCCCGTTTTTTCATCGCCACCGCCTCCGGGCTGAGCCGCAGGCCGTAGTCGCCGTTCAGCTGGACCACGATGTCCTTGGTGGGCCGTCCGCCCATCGCGTAGAACACATCTTCCTGAAACACGTTCGCCGCCCCGTAGAAGGCCAGCGCCTCGCACCAGGCTTCAAAGTGCGCTGGCATGGAATTCACCAGCGTTCCGTCACAGTCGAAAACGATTCCCTCGATTCCGTCCAACTGCCATTCGATTGCTCCGACACTTGCCATCGGGCGGAGGGGGTAGCAGTCAGGCGGCCAATGGCAAGCCCCCAAACGAGATTATCCGGACACAATCTGTCAGCTTCGCGGATAAACCCCGCTTGGAACAACGCAAGAGTCCCCGGATGCGCAAAAATCCGCGCTTCCCCGAATTACGACTCCCGGCGCGAAACGGACATCCCCCTCGATGGTCAGCGTGTCGCAATCGACCAGCGACGGGACCCCGAGGGCATCGAGCGAATCCACGAACTTGTGAGCTTCGTCCAGCTTGACGACCGGCGGCTTGCCTTCGCGCCGAGGATCCAGCGCCACCGAGCCATCCGCGCCGACCCCGTAGGCATCGGAGCGCAGCGCCAGCAGGTCACCGGTGGTTTTCACCGGAGCGAAGCGGCTGCGGGGCACTTCGACGGCCACGGCGCCCTCGAAGCATTCGATGGCCGCTCCCATGGCGGTTTCCAGCTGGATCACCGGCGTGGACGACTTGTCGCGCGGATCGACGGTCTTGCGGTTGCGGATCATCGGCAGGGGCAGCACGCCCCCACCCTCGTGCAGCCGTTCTTTCAGCTTGTCGAGGCGCAGCCAGATCGAGTTGGTGTTGAAATAGCGGTGCTTTTCGATGTCTTGGAAGGCCTCGAGGTCTTCGTCGGGGCACTGGGCCACCTCTCGAAGGAGCAGGCGGCCGTCCGACTTTCGGCGGGCGAGGTGGCCGCCCTTACGATCCGCGGGCGTGCGACGTGTGACCTCCATCATGAAGGGCGCGTCGGAATCCGCGAACCACTGGAGCAGCGCCGGATCGAGCACCGCGCCGAGGTTGTCGGAGTTCGAGACGAAGGCGTATTTGGCACCGCCGGCCAAAAGACAGTCGAGCCAGCCCGAGCCGGAAAGGGCCGGATAGAGATCACCGTGACCCGGCGGGCACCACTCCAGTTCGGGATGCGCCGCGCAGGTCGCGGGCGCCAGCGTTTCCGCATCGATTTTCGGTGCCTGGTTCTGCATCAGCTCGACCTCCCGTCGCTCCGCCAGATCCCGCGGAGCGTGGTCGGCCAGATAGCCGAGCGTATCGTCGCTGGTGGCGAAGCTGTTCATCAGCAGCAGCCGCACCTCGGCCCCGGTGGCCTGCCGGAGCGAAACGATCTGCCGCACGATCAAATCGAGGAACGTCACGCCGGGTCGGACTTCGAGCAGGCTCTTCACCTTTTCCAGCCCCATGCTGGTACCCAAGCCCCCATTGAGCTTGATGACCACCGTCTTCGAAAGCAGGTCGGCATCGAAGCCCCCCGCCCCAAGCTCGATGGTGGGAAGGTCGGCCGCCGATTCGATCGTCTCCTCCGTGATCATCCCGCTCTCGTTTCGCCGGAGGGCTTCATAATTATGACGGAAGGCCTCGATGGCGGCCGTCATCACGCCCGCCTGCTTCATTTTTTCCTCGAAGGGTGCAAAAGCCTCGCTACTCATGTCTCGAAAGGTTGAACGCACGTCGTGCTACGACAGGCACCTCGGGCCGGCACGAAAAAAGCCTTGCGGAATTTATTTTATTGTTTGGCATTTATTCTGCTTGGTGATGCTCGGAGCGAAGTCATAGATTCAGGCCGTCAGCCACAGACGGCAGGCACGGTATGGCAGAATCCTCCCTCCAGCAGTCGCTATCCCAGCAACAGTCGCTCGCACCCCAGATGCGGCGCAGCTTGGAGATCCTTCAGGCGAATTCCATGGAGCTCACCCAGATGGTGAGGCAGGCACTGGAAACCAACCCCGTGTTGGAAGACATCACGGAAATGGCGTCGCTCGATGACGACGGCCTGGATCCGGAGGACGCCGACTCCCTCGATCACCTCAACGAGACCGACGACGACCTGCGCGACCTGATGATCATGGAGCGCCGCAACCAGACCTACTCGCAGGACGACGAGGAACGGCGCGATCACCTCTACAATTCCATCGTGGCGCCGGAGACACTCCAACAGCATCTCGCCGCGCAGCTCCAGGTGGCCTTGCTCGAGCCCGGCGTGCGGGTCGCGGCCGAGGTTTTGTTAGGAAACATGGACCCCCGCGGGTTTTTCGACCTGCCGCCTTCGGAGATCGGCATCCGCATGGGCATTTCGGCCGATGACATCGAGTCGGCCACCGCCGTGATCCGGGGCTTCGACCCCCCGGGAATCGGTGCCGTGGATCTGAAGGACTCCCTGCTGCTCCAGCTCGAACGACGCGGCGAAGGCTCCTCGATCGAGCACAAGATCGTTTCCGACCACCTCGAGGACCTCGCCCGCAAGCGCTACCCGCAGATCGCCCGCGCGCTCGGCACCAGCGTCGACCGCATTTCGGAAGCCGCCGAGGCCATCGGCCGCCTGACGCCGAACCCGGGCGGCGAGTACGACCCCACGGGCAATCCGATGATCCGCGCCGACGTGATCATCGAGAACGAGGACGGCGAATGGATCGCCCGCCTGACTCACGAATACCTGCCCCGTCTGCGGATCAGCGATTTTTACAAGGACCTGCTTGGCAAGACCACCAACGACACCAAGAGCCGCCAGTTTCTGCGCGACAACCTGCGCGAGGGCCGGACCCTGATCCGCTCGCTGTCGCTGCGGCAGGAGACCATCCTGAGCATCGCGGAAAAACTCATCCAACATCAGCCCGATTTCCTCGCCCGCGGTCCGCGGCACCTGCGGCCGCTGACCATGAACCAGATCGCCGACGAGCTGGGCCTTCACGCCACCACCGTTTCGCGAGCGGTGGCCGGCAAGTATGTCCTGACGCCGCACGGCCTGATGGACATGCGCTCGTTTTTTGCCGCCGGCTACCAGACCGAGGACGGCAAGGAGGTCTCGAACGCCGGGGTCCGCGAAGCCATCCAGGCCCTCATTTCCAAGGAGCCGCCGGCCAAGCCGCTGTCCGACGAAGCCATCGCCAAGGCCCTGAAGACCCAAGGCATCCCGGTCGCCCGCCGCACCGTCGCCAAGTATCGCGACCAGCTCGGCATCCTGCCTTCCCACCTGCGCAGGACGTTCTGATTCATCGGAAAAACGGAGCCTTTCCTGATCGGGGTTTGATCATCCGTCCCGGCACCGCTCTGGTGGGCGCGGCAGCTCATGAACATCGACCTCGTCAAACAAGCGCTCGGCACCGTCAAGTATCCCGGATTTTCCCGCGACATCGTCTCCTTCGGCCTGATCAAGGAAGTGGTGGTCGAGGACGGCACCCTTCACGTCCGGATGGAGATCCAGACCCGCGATCCCGAGGTGCCGCAGCAGATCTTCAAGGCCAGCCACGCCGCGCTGGCCGAGCTGCCGGACATCGGCACGCCGAAAATCGAGATCAACATCAAGGACGCCCCGGCCGCCGGTGGCGAGCAGGCGGCCAGCGGCAAGTCCTCGATCCCTGGGGTGAAGAAAATCATCGCCGTCGCCTCCGGCAAAGGCGGCGTCGGCAAGTCGACCGTGGCCTCCAACCTCGCCATCGCGCTTTCCAAGACCGGTGCCCGCGTCGGCCTTTGCGATTGCGACCTCTACGGGCCGTCCATTTCGATGATGTTCGGCAGCCACGACCGGCCCATGGCCAACGAGCACGACGAAATCATCCCGGTCGAGGCGCACGGCATCCTGCTGATGTCGATGGGCTTCCTGCTCGAGGAGCGCTCGCCGGTGATCGTCCGCGGCCCCATGGCCACGCGCTACACCCAGCAATTCCTTCGCCAGGTCGCGTGGGGCGAGCTCGACTACCTGGTGCTCGACCTGCCGCCCGGCACCGGGGACATCCAGCTGACCATCGTCCAGACCGTCGCCGTGGACGGCGCGATCATTGTCACGACCCCGCAGGAAATCGCCCTCATCGATGCCCGCAAGGCGGTCTCGATGTTCGCCAAGGTGAACGTGCCCATCCTCGGCCTGATCGAGAACATGGCCTGGTTCGAGTGCGAGCACGGCACCCGCTACCACCTCTTCGGCGAGGGCGGTGGGACCCGTGAGGCGGAAACCCTCAACGTCCCCCTGCTGGCGCGGATTCCGATCGAGCCCCCGGTCCGTGAGGCGGGCGATTCCGGCAAGCCGATCGCTCTCACCGACCCCTCGGCAAGCACCGCCTCGGCCGCCTTCCACGACTGCGCCGCCACGCTTTCCGCCACCCTCGCCACCGCCCGCTGATTCACCCATTCCCGGCTCGGGCCGACTTCGGCCCCGGCCCCGGGGATGGTCGGAGAAATGCTTACCTCCCAGATTCCATGTCACGCCGCACCAAGATCATCGTTACCCTCGGCCCCGCCACTCAGGATGAGGACACCATCGGCCGGCTGATCGACCTCGGGGCCAATGTTTTCCGGCTCAACATGAGCCACGCCAAGCACGCGTGGGCCGCCGAGATGACCCGGCTGGTCCGCCGCCAGGCCTCGGACCGCGGCGTCCACGTGGCCGTGCTCTTCGACCTCACCGGCCCCTCGATCCGCACCGGCGAGGTGGAAAAACCCTACCAACTCGCCATCGGCGATCTCGTCGAGTTCCGTCGCGAGGGAACCAAGCCGACGATCCCCATTTCCACGACCGTCAACTACGCCGGCATGATGGACGATGTCTCGGAAGGCAGCACGCTGGTGGTCGACAACGGCACCTTGCTCATGCAGATCCAGTCCCGCCAGGACGACCGCATCATCTGCGAGTGCAAGAACGCCGGCGAGCTCGGCTCCCGCCGCCACATCAACCTTCCCGGCACCCGGCTCAACCTGCCGGCCATGACCGACAAGGACCGCAACGACCTCGCCCTGGCGATCGAATGCGAGGCCGACTACATCGCCGGGTCCTTCGTCCGCGATGCCGCCCACGTGCACGAGATCCGGCGAGCGATCGAGGCGCTGGAGGGCACCGCCCAGGTGGTCGCGAAAATCGAGGACCAGGAGGCCGTTCGCAACATCGACGCCATCATCCAGGCTTCCGACGTGATCATGATCGCCCGCGGCGATCTCGGCATCGAGGTCGCCTTCGAGGAACTCCCCCTTCTCCAGCGCCGTATCGTCAAGCGCTGCCACGAACTGAGCCGCCGGGTCATCGTCGCCACCCAGCTTCTGGAATCGATGATCCAGAACCCCACCCCGACCCGGGCCGAAGTGACCGACTGTTCGAACGCGGTCTACGAGGAGGCGGATGCCCTCATGCTCTCCGGCGAGACCAGCGTCGGAAAACACCCGCTCCGTTGCGTGGACGCCCTGATTCGGATCGCTTCCCGCATCGAGCGCTCCGGCGGCATGGGGTACGGCCAGGGCGTGCTGCTGCGGGAGGAGCGGCAAAAAACCGCCCGTGCCGCGGTGACGCTGGTCGACTCCATGCCCGATGCCCGGCTGGTCGTCCTGACCCGCCGCGGCGTGCTGGCCAACCACACCGCCATGCTGCGCCCACGGACCCGCGAGTTTTACGCCTTCACGCCCAGCGAAATTGTCTGCCGCCAGTTGGCCATCAGCCGGAACGTCCGCGCACTGAGGCTGCCCTTCGCCGCTTCGATCGACGAAACCATCAAGCGCGCCGCCGCCCTGCTCATCGAGCGCGGTCACATCACGCCCGGCACGCCGATGGTGATCGTTTCCGACATCCTGTCGGACCATATCGCCGCCAATTCGATCATCCTGCACCACGCCTGATGCAGCCCTCCGGAGGACTCATCCCGCCACGGTCCGACCGACCCACGTCCAGAACGTGGGATCGAGTTCCTCCCGTGCTCTCGCGATCAGGCCGTCGGCGTCGGCCTTTTCATCGATCACGGCGAACATCGTGGAGCCCGAACCGCTCATCAGCGCAGCTTCCACGCCATCCTGCCGGCGGAGCCATCCCTTCACCTCCGCAAGAAAGAGGTGCTTCTGAAACACGGGCCGCTCGAGATCATTGACCAGATCGCCCCACGCCAGCGTCTGCGGCGTATAGTCCACTCCTTCCAGCTCCCTCGAGTCCTGCCATCGCCGGTAGGCGTCGGGGGTCGATACCCCGAAACCCGGCTTCAGCAGCACCACACGCATCGAGGGCAAGCTCGGGCCTTCCTCGATCCGCTCACCCCGCCCCTTCACCACCGCCACCGGTGGACCGAGAAAGAAAGGGATATCGGAACCCAGCCGTGCTCCCATTTCCGTCAAGTTTCCCACCGGGAGACCGGCACGGGACAGCTCATTGAGACCCGCGAGCATCGCCGCCGCGTCGCTGCTCCCTCCGCCCAGCCCGGCTCCGTGCGGAACCCGCTTTTCGAGCCGGATCCGCACCCGGTCCCTTATCCCTGTTTCCCGTCGAAATAACTGCAAGGCCTTGATCACAAGGTTGCTATCATCGGCAGGCACGCCGGGAGCATCGCAGGAAAAATGATCCTCGTCGGACACCTCGATTTCCAACCGATCGGCGAGACCATCAAGACGCACCATCAGGGACTCCAGCTCGTGAAAACCGTCATCGCGGCGTCCGAGGACCCTGAGGGAAAGATTGAGCTTGGCGGACGCTTCGAGGATCACCGCGTCATCATGCGAGGCTTCCGCAGCGGATCAATGCCAACATCCGCCCGGTCATGCCCTTTTCCATCCGGTAGCTGTAAAACCGCCCCGGATCGCTGGCGGTATCGCACCCGACATCACGGAACTCGCCGATGCCCGCCTTTTCCGCCTGGCGGACGATCTGTTCGGCGAAATCGATCTCATAATGGGGCGGGCGGATGCATGGCGACAAGACGCCCACCAAATCGGCCGGATCCGTGCCGAACCGCTCCCTCATCGCCGCTACGGCTGTCGCAAGAATGCCAAGTTCCGTGCCCTTCTTGCCGGAGTGCAGCAGCCCCACCGCGCCGCTCCGCCGGTCGGCCAGCCAGATCGCACCGCAGTCGGCCACATAGATGCCCAGCAGTTCCCCTTTGGCTTGGGTGATCAAGCCATCCACCCCGGGCACCACCGGCAGACCATCGCCTGCGGGCTTGGTCTCGGCCCCCGGCACCCAGGCCACGCGCGCACCGTGAACCTGCTCCGCGCGCCACCAGAAGGGTGCACCGAACCGGCGGGCGACCTCCGCCTTGTGGGCGGGCAGCAAACGGGCCAAGGCGACATCGCGGTCCACGACCACATCAATGCCGGGCACGCGCTCGATCCAAGCCGCCTCCACGCCGGGGGCCTTGGTCAAGGGATCGAGAAAAGAAAAATCAGCCTCCGCCACGGGCAAACCGTAGCGGAGGCTGTGAAAACCGACAAACGGGGGGTATGTCAGCGCGGGATGTCAGGCGCGTTCGCGGCTCTTGAGCGCACGCTTGGTGTGCTCGACCGCTTCGGCCTGGTCTTCGTCCATCTCCGAAAGGACACCGGCGAGATCTTTCGCGATTTCCTTGCGCATGGTGGACACGAGTTCGACACCCTTTTGCGTAATGCGGACCATAATCTTGCGACGATCCTCGGCCGCGTGGACACGCTCGACGTAGCCGAGCTTTTCCAAACGATCGACGAGACCGGTCGCTGCCGCGGTCGAATGACCCATCTTCTTGGCAATATCCGACATGGTCAGATATTCCTCGCTCGCGAGGTAAGCCAACAAGAAGAACTGCGGGAACGACACGTTACCCTTGTTGAGGCTGTTCGAGAGATTGAGGATGCAGCTACGCTGCGTGAAGAGGACGAAGTCGGCTAGGCGGTCAGCATCGGCATTTAGGGATGGGCTGTCGCCCGGGGTGCTCAGTTTCATGGCTGGTTGTAGTGTTCATGGTTCGGGACAAGTAAGGGAGCACAGCCTTTGCGGTGCGGAGACTAGCAACGCCTGCCAACGATAAGCAAGGTTTAATTATAAAAAAACAGGTGCTTTGACCGCCTTCCTGCAAAAATTAGCGGTCCGGCGTCGGCAGCGGGGGAATGGACGCTTCCGGCGTGGGTGTGTAGTCCCGCTCCACCTCCAGCGTCGGACGGGCGTAGACCGCGTCGCCCGCCTTGACGTCACCGGCCTTGATGTCTGCCGCCGCGAACCTCCCCAGATGCTCGCCGCTGACCGTGAGGGAGGCGGAGCGACCCGCCTCCCCTTGCGTCGTGAGCAAAAGGTCGCGCCCCAGCACGGTGTCGCCGTAAGTCTCGATGAGCACGAAACCTTCGCTGGCATGAAGCGACGCCACTTTGCCCACCAGGCGGGGTGCGGTGGGCGAAACAGGCTCCGATTCCGGTTCGTCGGTCCCGCAAGACCACAAGGCGAAGGAGAGAAGAAACAGCCATCCGAAGCGACGCATCATTGCCCTTCACCCCACACCAGCACCGGGAGATTCGCAAGTCATCCGCCGAAGCGGAAAAACTTCATCGACCCCATTGACGGAACTCCTCCGCTGTGATTCAAACCCCGCGACCCCAACTACGGATCGGTGGCTGAGTGGTCGAAAGCACACCTTTGCTAAAGGTGCGTACCTCAAAAGGGTACCGAGGGTTCGAATCCCTCCCGGTCCGCCACGCCCCCTGTCCAATTCGTTGGACAGGGGGCGTGGCGTTTTGAGCGACTTCCAGGCAACACGCTGGCTCGCCCGGCCCCAGAGTCCGGTGAGGGGATGCGGGCACGAAAAAGGCGGCCCGCGGGCCGCCTTTCGAATCAAGTTCGGAGGTTTCCGATCACTTCACGCCCTTCTTGGAGAGGCGGGTGCCCTTGGTCGCGCCCTGGCGTGCCTTGAACTTCGGGTTCGTCTTGCAGATCACATACGTCGTGCCCTTGCGGGAAACCACCTGGCAATCGGCGTGGCGGCGCTTGGCGGAGGAGAGCGAGGAAAGAACTTTCATGGTCGGAAAATGACAGGAGTGGGTCCCTACAGGGGCAACGAGCCCGGCGCGGGGCCGCGGAAAATAGGATTTAGCCCTTCCTTGTAAAGCCCATTCTTCGGAAATACCAAGGTTTGGCATGGAAACGCCTTGGCAGGCCCGGCATTGTCACGAATTCTCCGGGAGTCCATGAGTTCGACCGGCATCGCATCCTCCACCCACCTCCGCTCTTTTGGAAAACTGTCCGACGGCCTCGAGGCCAAGCTCGTGACCCTTCGCAACTCCCACGGACTCACCGCTTCCATCACCAACTTCGGTGCCGCCTTGGTCGGCGTGCTGACGCCCGACCGAGATGGCGAATTCGCCGACATCACCCTCGGTTACGACACCGCGGCCGGCTACGAAACCGACTCCAATCCCTACCTCGGCGCCACGGTCGGCCGCTTCGGCAACCGCATTGCCAGCGGCACCCTGACCATCGACGGCCAATTCCACCAGCTCGCCACCAACAACGAACCCGGCGGCATCCCCTGCCACCTCCATGGCGGCACGGTGGGATTCAGCCGGCGGCTGTGGGACATCCTCGAGGCGAGCGAGACCCGCGTCGTCCTCCGCTACGATTCGCCCGATGGCGACGAAGGCTACCCCGGCGCGCTGACCGCGACCGTGACCTACGAACTGAGCGACGAAAACGAATTGATCTGGGAGGCTACTGCCACCACCACCCGCATCACCATCGTCAACCTCGTCCACCACAGCTACTGGAACCTTTCCGGGAATCCGGAAAAGGACATCCTCGACCATGAACTTCGGCTGGCCGCCTCGCGCTACCTGCCCACCGATGACGGCCTGATCCCCACCGGCGAGCTGAAGCGGGTCGAGGGCACCCCGCTCGACTTCCGCGAAGCCCGCCGGATCGGCGATCGCATCAACGAGGATCACCCCTGCCTCAAGCGGGCGAGCGGCTACGACCATGCCTGGATCCTCGACAAGGCCTGCGGCGGCAACCCGGTGTTCGCCGCGGAAGTCCACCACCCGGCGACCGGACGGACCATCGAGATCTTCACCAACCAGCCCGCCATCCAGGTCTATTCCGGCAATTTCCTTTCCGCCGAGTGCTTCCGCCTGCCTCATCAGGGAGGCAAGGGCGGCATCGCCTACCCCTTCCGTAGCGGTCTCTGCCTGGAAACCGAGAACTACCCCGACGCGCCGAACAAGCCCCACTTCCCCTCACCGCTCCTCCACCCCGGCGAAACCTACCGCCACATCGAGGTCCACCGCTTCTCGGTGAAATAGGAGGTGGGACGTCCCCGTCCCACGAACCCCGGCAGCCTGACCTTTCCTCAAACGAGGCACCACCTCCCGGACTTTCCCCACACCCCACCCTCGCGGGACCGGGACGTCCCGCCTCCTATTCCGGCATCCGATAGCCTGCGCCGCGCACGGTCCGGATCCACTGCGGATCGCTGGGATCCGCCTCGAGCTTCTTGCGCAGGTTTAGTACGTGCTGATCGAGCGTGCGCGATTCCGGATAATACTCCAGCCCCCAACAGCGGTTGAGCAGCTCATCCCGACTCACCACCTCGCCGCGGTGACGGTGGAGCAGCTGCAGCAGCTTCACCTCCCGCAGCGTCAGCTCGACCTCCGCCGGCCCTTCGGCCCGCAAGCATTTGGGAAAAATCCGCCACGGGCCGAAGGCGATCTCCGCCGGCGACTCCGGCCGCGCCCGCCGCACCACCGCCTGCACCCGGGCCAGCAGCTCGCGGGCCCCGAAGGGCTTGCGCACGAACTCATCCGCTCCGAGTTCCAGCCCCAGCACCACGTCGATCTCCTCGGACTTGGCCGACAGGAAAATCACCGGCACCCGCGGATCGGCGGCGCGGATTCTACGACACACCTCGTAGCCATTCAGCCGCGGCATCATGATGTCCAGCAGCACCAGGTCACTCCCGCCCTGCTGCCAGCAGTCCCAGGCCATCGCGCCATGCTCGGCCGCCTGGACCTGATAGCCCTCGCCCTCGAGCAGGGTCGTCACCGCCTCCCGCGTCACCGCATCATCCTCCGCCAGCAGCACCTTCATCCGGCCCTCCTTTCCGCCAGCGGGATCTCCAGCCGGAAACACGCGCCGCGAGCCGCCGACACCATCATCAATCGCCCCCCCAGCTCCCCCGCCAGGCTGCGACTGATGGCGAGCCCCAGCCCGGTGCCGCTGACCCCTTCCCGCGTGCTGCTGCCGCCGCGCACGAAGGGCCGGAAGACCCGCCGCTCCTGGCCGGCGGGAATCCCCGGACCGTCGTCCGCCACCTCCAGCCTCAGCCGACCCTGAACCTGCGCCAGACGGACCCGCACGGCCGAGCCCGCACCGGCATATTTCTCGGCGTTGGAAAGCAGGTTGACCACGATCCGCCCGACCGCTTCCGGATCGGTCGCCACGTGGCAGGTGTCCGGGCGTTCCCAGCTCAGTGACATGTCCTTTCGCGCCAGCGGAAACCGGAAGCCCTCCACCACCTCGCCGAGCGGCGCGACCAGATCGACCTCCCGCAGCTGCCGCGTGCGATGCCGGCCACGGGAAAAGATCAGCACGTTTTCCACGATCCTCGACAACCGCTCCATTTCCTCGCGCATCACCCCCAGCCGCGGGGAAACCGACCGCCCGCCACGCGCCGCGTCGTCGATCGCCAGGTCGGCGTTGAGCATCAGATTCGTCAACGGCGTGCGCAGCTCGTGCGACACCTGATTGGCGAAGCTCACCTGCTCGGCCGCCCGTTTCCAGGCACCGGCTTGCGCCCAGGCCAGCCACCCGCCGGCGAGCATCACCACCCCCGCCGCCACGAAGCCGCCGATCAGCAGCGGCAGCTGGTAGCGGATCTGCCGCTCCACCGGATTCCAGATCCTCAGAGTCCACGCCCCGAAGCTCGAGAGCTGGCGGATCGACTCGTCCGCGTCGCCCCGCGGCGTGGCGGATTCCTGCGGTGCCAGCCATTGCCAGGAGCCTCCGAGCTCCGACTCACCACGGCCGAGCCTCGCCTCCCGCCGCACCACCTTCGCGGTGCGCTCGGGATCCAGCACCATCACCACCGCAGCGGCACCATTTCCCCGCACATAGGCCCGGCGGCCATCGCCTTCATCCATCCAGCCGGAACCCACCAGCGCCTGATCCGGGAAAACCCAGGCATCCTCGGTTTCCGCGTATTTCCCCAGCAGCGGCGGGCTTGTCAGCGTCTCTCCGGCGAGCCACTGCGGCTCCTTTTTCGACGAATCCAGCCGGTAAACGCTCCGCACGCCGGCGACCGATCCGTCTCTAGGGTCCTCGCCCGCCAGAAATGCCTGCGCCCGGGCATCGAGCGCCTCCTCCCAAAGCGCTTCCAGCCGCGCCACCTGCCGGGCGCCGCGACCGAATTCCTCCTCCCACCAGCCTTCGCTTCCCGCCACCGGCACGCGGAGCTGCTGACGTGAAATCCGCCAGCCCGTGACCGCCAGCACGACGGCCAAGGCGCAGGAAAGCCCCAGCGTCGCCGCCACTGCCAGTCGTCCCGACATCATCGCTCCCATCATCCGGTTCGCCGCCACCTTGTCACTCCAGTTTCACGAAATACATCAATCGGTGGGCCGCATCCGCCACCCCGCCTTCGAGGAACTCCCCGCCCACACCGACCAGAGTCCAGCCGCAGCACTGCACCGGCAGTTGGGTCTGAATCATGGAATGACCGAACTCAGGCATCGTCATGTCCACCCGCCATTCTCCGCCGTCCTCGATGCGATGGAGGGCGGTATCCCCCACCTTGGCGACCGATTCTATGGCCAGGTGTATCCTGCCGCCCTCGACCTCCGCTTCGAAGCTCACCCCGATATTCCGGGTTTCAAAGGATGTCGGGGTCGCCGCCATGGCTGCCCCCACGGCCGGCTCCACCACCTGCCGTTCCTCCTTGGTGGCGATGCCCGCTTTCTCACCACGCTTGTCCGCCTCTTCCCACTTGCGGGTCACTTCCCATTTCATGCCCGGAATGTACTCCGTCGGGTAGCAGTATTCCTCGATCTGCTCGGCGGTCGTCCGCCCCTTGGCTGCGAGCCATCCATCGAGCGACCAGGCCAGCGCGGCGGGGTCTTTTGAAAACACCTCCCATGCCTGGAGCGGATCGACCCCGTCCGGCGCGTTCAGCCATTCCCAGGCCTTGGTATGATCGACCCGCAGCACCCGCAGCTTGATCCTCGATGGCAGGCCGCCTTCGGGCTCCACCGGCTCGGGATCGACCCTGGCCCGCACAAACACCAGGCGCGTGGCGCTGGATCGGGGTTCCTTGCTGCGCCCCCACAGATAGCGCCCTCCCTTTTCAAACATCAGTTGGGTGGGCTCCTCGATGCGTTGCGTTTTTTCACCGAAAGGATCAGGCCACACCGATGGTCCACCTGCCGAAGCCCGCAAGCTGCCGAAGGTGGGGATGAAGACATCGCCGGGCTCGCAGGTGCGTTCCGCGATCGGACTGAATGGCCGGCCGCGCGACAGGATCCGGACGAGCTCCGCCTCCCACGCCAGCTTCCATTTTCCGTCCTCCTCGACCGCCCAACCATTGAAACTGTGGCCGCAATTCCGGGTCTCGAAGGAAGTCGGGAAGGGCCACGCGCCTTTGCCTCCGGGCAGCACCTCCGTCGCGTAGATCTGCTCGAGGATCTGGTCGGAGAACAGCTTGCCGCCGTCCGCTCCCGCCACCCAGGCCGTGTGGTCGAGCACCG
Source organism: Haloferula sargassicola (assembly GCF_040362925.1). Taxonomy (NCBI): domain Bacteria; kingdom Pseudomonadati; phylum Verrucomicrobiota; class Verrucomicrobiia; order Verrucomicrobiales; family Verrucomicrobiaceae; genus Haloferula; species Haloferula sargassicola. Next base: position 48,543 of record NZ_BAABRI010000005.1, on the reverse strand, counting down.
CGCTGCCATCGCGCACCCACTCCGCCACCGTCTGGTGGAGCTGTTCATCGCTCGGCTCGCCCGCCTCGTGCTCCCAGCTCATGAGCTTGGCCGAATCCACCAGCAGGTGCTCGAGCATGAACTCGCAGCGCCGCGGCTCCCCGGCGGGTGAATTTTCCGACTTCGGATCCTTGCGGGAAACGAAGGGATTGTCCTCGGCGGCTAGCAGTAGCGAGGACAGCCCCAGACATGCGATCAGTCGTCTTTTCATCCCCATCATGGCGACACATACCGCCATTTCCTGCGCCAAAGGTCTGCAAAGCTTCTGCAAAAAGTTCGCAAATCGGAGGTGGGACGTCCCCGTCCCACGAACCCCCAGCCCCCGCGGGAGGGGGACGTCCCGCCTCCTATTCCCCCATCATCCGCACCTCATCGGCCACCATGGCCCTAAGGGCGGCGGGCTCGAGCACCTTCGCCCTGCTGCCGAAGCTGAGGACCCACCGCACCACCTCGGGCAGCGAGCCGACCTCGAAGCGAACTTCCACCCGCCCGCCGTCCCCATCGAGCACCTCGATTTCCTGGGTCGGATGCCAGCGCCGCTCCTGCGCCAGCCTCGCGGCATAGCCCTCGAGCCGCACCTTCACCACCTGCGGATCGTCGCCGCCCCACACGCCGAAGCTTTTTGCGAGATAGGCCGGCCCGTCGAAGCCGGCCGGCCGCCCGAAGCGCTCCTCCAGCACGCGCAGCCTCGTCATCCGGATCAGCGCGAAGGTGCGCAGCGCCGCGCGATCGGGGTCGTGGGCGATCAGATACCACCCACCCTCGACCTCGCCGAGATGGAGCGGCCGCACCTTCCGCGGCTCGGCTTTTTCCGCCGCGAGCTTCCGGTAGTGGAAGGAGACGATGCGCTGTCTCACCACCGCGTCCGCCAGCTGTCCGAAGCGCCGCACGTCGTGGCCGCGGACTTCCGGCACCTTGCGGGAAAAGGCGGCGTCCACATCGTCCCAGCGCAGATCGATCCGCTCGCCGAGCGCCGAGGCGAGGCGCCCGAACGCCACCCGCAGCTTGTCGGCCAGCTCAGTCCCGCGGATCGATTCCAGCGCGGTCCGCGCGAGGAACATCGCCGCGATTTCCTCCTCCCCGATCTCGAACTGCGGAAAGTCCGACACGTCCCCCGTGTAGCGGTAGCCGTGGCCCTGCTCGTCGTATTCGAGCGGCAGCCGGAAGTTGTCGCGCATGAAGGTGATGTCCCGCATCACCGTCTTCGGGGTGACCTCCAGCTCCGCGGCGAGCGTCGAGCAGTTCGGCATCCGCCCGCTCTTGATGGCCAGATGGATGCGATGCATCCGCTCGAAGGGGCGGCGGGTGTGGCGGGCGCTCATTTCCTCCATCCCCTATCGGAAATCGTCCGAATCATCCAGCCCTGCCCCCACGGATGTCCTACCCCCTGCGTCAGGGTGCGATCATGAAAAGCCTCAGCCGCCGTCGTTTCGCCACCCTCCTCGCTGCCTTCGCCGGACTCCCCGCCGCCGCCCGCTGCGCGGAAACCGGGGCCCGCAAGATCGCGCCCGTCTCACCGGTCCGGCGGTCGGACGACCCGGTGGTGTCGACCTTCCTCCGCGCCATCACCGATGAGGAAACGATCGCGATCTACTATCACGGCGGGACGAACCCCGGCGCCCTCCGTCGTTTCCGACCGATCTCGATCTATCGCGTCGAGGACGGCGCTGCCATTTACGCCCACGGCTATTGCCAGCTCCGCGGCGAACCCCGCACCCTCCGCCTCGACAAAATCCGGCTCGCATAGGGCACCCGCTACGAGGCCCGCAGGGAGCCGCCCTCGACCGCGAACCGCGCCAAGCCCTCCAGCTCGGGCGTCTCCTTCAGCCAGTCGAGATAAGTCGTCGTGATCCACTTCTGCGCGCCCGTCGGCAGCGCCCGCATCAGCGCGTTGCGGCGGGAAACGTCGAGCTCGCCGAAGACGTCGTCGATCAGCCACACCGGCTCGCGGCCCGCCCGCTCGCGCAAGACCCCGCCCTGGGCCAGTTTCAATGCCAGCGCCAGGGTCCGCTGCTGGCCCTCGCTCGCGTAGGCCGCGGCCGGCATGCCGTTGACCGTCAACTCCAGCTCGTCGCGATGCGGCCCGACGAGGCTGCGCCGCTGCCGGAATTCCTTTTCCCTGACCTGCTCCAGCGCCGGTCCCAGCTCCATGCCGCCGCCGGGCAGGTAGCTCATCCCCGCCAGCTCGTCCTTGCCGGCGATCGTCCGCTGCCGCTCGGCCACCACCTCGGTCAGCCGGCCGGAAAGATCCGCCCGCACCCGGCGCAGCACCTCCGCCGCCGGGATCATGATCGCCTCATACGATTCGATCTCCCTGCGCCGCCGCTCGCCGTCCTTGAGCAGCAGGTTCTTCGCCTTCAGCGCCCGGCGGTAGCGCGCCAGCGCCCGCCGGTAGTCCGGGGCCACCTGGCTGCCCATGAAATCCAGATACCTCCGCCGCGACTCGCCGCCTCCGCGAACGAGGTCGAGATCGTCATTTCCCATCCACACCAAAAGCCCGCCGTCCTCGAGGTAGCCGCCCTGGCTCGGCCGCTCATCTCCCTCGACCACATGGCGGGTCGGCACGCGGGGCCTCCAATCGATCCGCCGCTCCATATCCCAGGCCTCGCCGGCGATCCCGAAACCGCCGTGGCCGCCGATCCTCGCCAGCGTCTGCATCCGGCTGGTCCGCGGCGAGTGCAGCCGCACCAGCACGCACACCGCCTCCAGCACCGAGGTCTTGCCCTGCGCGTTCTGCCCCGTGAACACGGCCCCCGCCTCCGGCACCTCGATCCCGAGGGCGTCGAAACAGCGGAAATCCATGGCTCGCAGCGATCGCAACATCCGCGGCGACCATGCCCGGATTCGGCTGTTAGCCAATCCCAACCTCCCGGTGAATTACCGCTGCCGGGAGCTCGGGATCAGGATGAATAGGATTCGGATGATGAATGGGATGTTTCAGAGACGCTAAAAAAGCCTCCGAATTGAAATCCCCACAAAAAACTCCGGATCCCATTCATCCTGCTCCAAAACCCCCAAGAGCCCGCCATTTCCCCCTCAGAATCCCGCCTTGAAAACCCGGCCGCGGCGTGCATCCTCCCCGCCCCTTCCACGGCGACATCATGGCAGCCCTTCGTTTCCAAGCCCTTCCCGGCTTCCGCGACTTCACCCCGCGGGAGTGCGCCGTGCGCAATTACCTCTTCGAAACCTGGCGCTCGGTCGCCCGGAAATACGGCTTCGTCGAGTACGACACGCCGGTCCTCGAGGACACCCAGCTCTACCTGAAAAAATCCGGCGGCGAGCTCTCTTCGCAGCTCTTCCGCTTCGAGGACCAAGGCGGACGCGACGTCTGCCTGCGCCCGGAGGTGACCGCCTCGCTCGCCCGCCTCGCCGCCCAGCACCAGCGCGATTTCCCGAAGCCGCTCAAGTGGTTCGAGATCGGCCAGTGCTTCCGCTACGAGAAGCCGCAAAAGGGCCGCGGGCGCGAGTTCTACCAGTTCAACGTCGACATCCTCGGCGAGGCCGGCCCCGCCGCCGATGCCGAGCTGATCGCGCTGGCGATCGACACGATGCGCGCGTTCGGCTTCGTCGCCGGCGAGTTCCTCGTCCGCGTCTCCGACCGCCAGGCGTGGCTCGACTTCGCCGCGGCGCGGAACGTCCCCGACGATCGCATTCCCGAGTTCCTCCAGATCATCGACAAACTCGAACGCGAGAAGCCCGAGGTCACCGCCGAGAAGCTTGCCGCCTTCGGCATCGAAACGGAGGCCGTCACCTCATTCATCGCCAAGCCCGAGAACGCCTCGTCGGCCTTCGACGCCATCCGCGCCGACCTCGAAGCCCGCGGCCTCGGCGACTTCGTCGAGCTCGACCTCTCCATCGTACGAGGCCTGGCGTACTACACCGGCGTCGTCTTCGAGGTTTTCGACTCGAAGAAGTCCATGCGCGCCGTCGCCGGCGGCGGTCGCTACGACACGCTCGTCGACACCCTTTCCGAAGGAAACGTCGACCTGCCCGCGACCGGCTTCGCGATGGGCGACTACGTCATCCGCAACCTCATCGAGGAAACCACCGACCCGCGGATGCAGCTTGAAACCCACCTGCTCCGCCAGGGTGCCGCCTGCGAGATCTATCTCGTCCTCGCCGATGAAACCAAGCGCCCCGAGGCCCTCAGCCTCCTCGCCGAACTGCGCGCCGCCGGCATTTCCTGCGACCTCCCCTTCGGCAGCGTCAAGATCGGCAAGCAATTCCAGAACGCCGAAAAGGCCGGCGCCCGCTTCGCCCTCGTCATCGGCTCCGAACTCCCCGAGCTCACCCTCAAGGTCCTGTCCTCCCGCACCGAGGAAAAGTGCCACGTCCTCGGCCTCGCCGACTGGCTCACCACCCGCCTCCAACAACCCGACGGCCCGCTCTTGGCCTAGCAGGCTGCAGGGCGATCATCGCAGGATGCACTTGATGGAAAGGATGGACGGATGGATTTGGAAACGGAAACCAAGACGATCATCGGCATGGCCTACGAGGTCATGAACGAGATCGGCTGTGGGCTCCGGGAGAAGGCCTATGAGCGAGCACTCGTGCGCGACTTCCAGCTGCAATCCATCGCCCACGACCAGCAACGCCAGTTTCCCGTCATCTACAAGGACACCGTCATCGATACCCTGATCCCCGACCTCATCGTTTTCGATAGGATCATCATCGACACCAAGACCATCGAACACATCACCTCGCGGGAGATTGCCCAGATGCTCAACTACCTCCGCATCACGCGTCTTCCCGTCGGTCTCATCATCAATTTCTATCACCCTAGGGTCCAGATAAAGCGAGTCCACCTCTCGCCTAAAGCCTAGACCACCATCTCGTTCATCCTTTCCATCAAGTCCATCCTGCAACCGGTCCCCAGGACTCCTCTTCCCATGCGAACCCACCACTGCAACGAACTCCGCTCCTCGCACATCGGCGAAACCGTGACCCTCATCGGTTGGGTCAACTCCGCCCGTGACCACGGCGGCGTCATCTTCATCGACCTCCGCGACCGCGAGGGCTTCACCCAGTGCGTGTTCCGGCCGGAGGAAAACGCCGACGCCGCCAAGCTCTCGCACCAGCTCCGCGAGGAAGACGTCGTGCAGGTGATCGGCAAGGTCTCCGCCCGCCTCGAAGGAACGACCAACTCGAAGATCGCCACCGGCGAGATCGAGATCGTCGCCACCGAGCTGGTGATCGTGAACAAGGCCGATGTCCTTCCTTTCCAGCTCGACAAGGAACTCTCCAACGAGGACCTGCGGATGAAATACCGCTACCTCGACATCCGCCGCACGCGCATGACCACCAACCTGCGCACCCGCCACCGCGTCACCAAGTCGACCCGCGATTACCTCGACGAAAACGGCTTCTGCGAGATCGAGACGCCCATCCTTTCCAAGTCCACGCCGGAAGGCGCGCGCGACTTCCTCGTCCCCTCGCGCCTCCAGCCCGGCCACTTCTACGCCCTCCCGCAGGCCCCGCAGCAGTACAAGCAGCTGCTCATGGTCGGCGGCATCGAGAAGTATTTCCAGGTCGCCAAGTGCTTCCGCGACGAGGACCTCCGCGCCGACCGCCAGCCGGAGTTCACGCAGATCGACCTCGAGGCCTCGTTCGTCGATCAGGACGACATCATTTCCCTCGTCGAGGGCCTGCTCGGCCGCATCTTCAAGGAGGCCCGCGGCGCGGAAATCCCGGCGTCCTTCGATCGCATCACCTGGAAGACCGCCATGGACATCTGGGGCTCCGACAAGCCCGACCGCCGCTTCGGCATGGAGTTCGTCGACCTCACCGACGACCTCAAGGATTGCGAGTTCCGCGTCTTCTCCGGCGTCGTCGCCTCCGGCGGCGTGGTGAAAGCCATCAACGCCAAGGGTTTCGCCGACATCTCCACCGGCCAGATCGACAAGCTCACCAAGCTCGCCCAGGCCGCAGGCGCCAAGGGTCTCGCCTACATCCAGGCGCGCGGTGACGATCGCGAAAGCTGGCGCTCGCCCTTCGTCAAGCGCATGACCGACGCCGAAATCGAGGCCCTTCGCAGCAAGCTCAACATCGAAGCGGGCGACCTCGTCCTGTTCGCCGCCGACGCCTGGGAACCGGCCTGCGACGTCCTCGGCCGCGTGCGCCTCGCCGTCGCCGAGATGCAGAACCTGCTCGAAGGAAACGAAGAGCTGAACTTCCTGTGGGTGACCGAGTTTCCGCTGCTCGCCTGGGACGAGGAAACCGGTCGCCACGTCGCCGTCCACCACCCTTTCACCCGCCCGATCAAGGAGGACGAAGCCAAGCTGATCGCCGGCGAACTCTCCTGCGAACTCCGTGCGCAGGCCTACGACGTGGTCCTCAACGGCCACGAACTCGGCGGCGGCTCGATCCGGATCCACGAGGGCCCGCTGCAGTCGGCCATGTTCAAGGCGCTCGGCATCACCGAGGAGCAGGCGGCCGAGGAGTTCGGCCACATCCTCGACGCCTTCCGTTTCGGCGCCCCGCCGCACGGCGGCCTCGCCCTCGGGCTCGACCGCCTGGTGATGCTCATCTGCGGCGAGGACAGCATCCGCGAAGTCATCGCCTTCCCGAAAAACAACAAGGGCAGCGATCTCATGTCGCAGAGCCCCGCCGAGGTCGATCCGAAGCAGCTCCGCGACCTCCGCATCCAGACGGTCAAGAAGCCCGGAACCTCCTCCGTTTCGCCGGCAGGCGCCTGACGGATCAGGCCCCCTAGACCGCGGCGATTCATCGCCGCTTTCCAGCGAGGCGATTCATCGCCGTGCTCGACAAGGCCCGGGCAAGCCCCGGGCCTTTCCTTTTGGTCCGACCGCGAGCACGTCCGTCGAGGCCCGCCAGAAAAACAACGACCGCGCCTCACGCTCCGACCTCGGGATCGAAGTCCTTCGGTGCGCGGACGACGCGGTCGGCGTTGAGCTTGGTGACGATGTTGCCGCGGCTGCCGCGGCTCTTGATACCGATCTCGCCGAAGTTGAACGGCCGCGAGACGTTGCGCAGGCGCAGGGCGGGCTTGAGGTGGACGATGAGCAGCTGATCCGCGCTCTCCTCCTCGCTGCGGTGGACCGCGAAGTAAAAGATCCGGCTGCCCTTCTTGCCGCCGGTCAGGTCGTACTCCTTGTCGCGGGTGGTGCCGCCGACGCGGAAACGTTTCGCCATCAGCGGTCCCTCGCGGCCGTCGCGGTAGATCATCGAGTAAATGAGGTCCTCGTCCTTGCGATAGACCTCCACCCGCAGCGGGCGCTGGCCGACGAAGACCTTCTCCGCGACCTTGGTCACCTTCATGGTGCCGTCGGCGGTGAAAATGATGATATCGTCGAGCGTGGAGCACTTCTCGAGCGGCTTCTCCTTCTTCAGCCCGTAGCCGGCGAAGCCGTTCTTCTCGTCGAGGTAGAGCGTCTCGGTGGCGAGGATGACCTGGGTCCGGTCGACCCGCTCGAAGGAGGAAACCTCGGTCTTCCGCTCGCGGCCCTTGCCGTATTTTTTCCGGATCTCCTCGAACCACTTGATCGTGAACTTCGTCAGGTTGCGGAGGTTTTTTTCCGTTTCGGCGATCGCGTCCTCGAGCGCCTTGATTTCCTCGTCGGCCTTGAAGCTGTCGTACTTCGAGATGCGCTTGATCTTGATCTCCGTCAGGCGAATCAGGTCGTCCTCGGTGACCTCGCGCTTGAGGAGTTTCTTGAAGGGCTTGAGACCGTCGTCGATCGCCTTCAGCACCGCTTCCCAAGTCTCGCATTCCTCGATGTCGCGGTAGATGCGGTTCTCGATGAAGATCTTTTCCAGCGAGCTGAAATGCCACTTCTCGTTGAGCTCGCCGAGCTTGATCTCCAGCTCGCGGCCGAGCAGGTCGCGGGTCTGGTCGGCGCTGCGCCGGAGGATCTCCGACACGCCCATGAACTGGGGTTTCCCCTCGACGATCACGCAGGCGTTCGGCGAGATGCTCAGCTCGCAGTCGGTGAAGGCGAAGAGCGCGTCGCGCGTCGTTTCGGCGTCCACACCGGAAGGGAGGTGGACGAGGATGTCGGCGGTCGCGGCGGTGTTGTCCTCGATCTTGGAAATCTTGATCTTGCCCTTGTCGCCGGCGTTGACGATTGAGTCCATCAGGGCCCCGGTGGTCGTGCCGAAGGGCACCTCGGTGATGCGGATCAGGTTCTTTTTCTCGATCTCCATCCGCGCCCGGACCCGCACCTTGCCGCCGCGGAGGCCGTCGCGGTAGTCGCTGGCATCCATGATGCCCCCGGTCGGAAAATCGGGCAGCAGCTCGAATTCCTGCTTCCGCAGCGCGGCGATGCAGGCGTCGATGATTTCGAGGAAATTGTGCGGCAGCATCTTGCACGCGAGGCCGACGGCAATGCCCTCGACGCCCTGCGCGAGGACGACCGGGAACTTCGACGGCAGCGTGACCGGCTCCTTGTTCCGCCCGTCGTAGCTGGGCGTCCACTCGGTGGTCTTGGGATTGAAAATGACGTCGAGCGCGAACTTCGTGAGCCGCGCCTCGATGTAGCGCGGGGCCGCGGCGCCATCGCCGGTGAGCGTGTTGCCCCAGTTGCCCTGGGTGTCGATGAGCAGGTCCTTCTGGCCGAGGTTCACCGTGGCGTCGCCGATCGCGGCGTCGCCGTGCGGGTGGTACTTCATCGTGTTGCCGATGAGGTTGGCGACCTTGTTGTAGCGCCCGTCATCGAGTTCCTTCATCGAGTGAAGAATCCGGCGCTGGACGGGTTTTAACCCATCAACAAGGTGCGGAACCGCCCGCTCGAGAATCACGTACGATGCGTAGTCCACGAAATAGTCCTTATACATCTCGCCCAGCGAGACGTGTTGATCGGGGTCGTGACTCATGGGCGGGATGCTTAAGGTTTCCTAAGGACCCGGCAAGGGGGAAGTCCGCGGGCGGCTTGCCGTTCGCGGCGGGGTGGCTTAGGTCGTGGGCGCGGATGATGGAGCGTGCGGGGCAGTGGATGCAAGCGGGGCTTGGCCTGATGGCCGGGCTTTCCCCCCTGCATGCCGCATCCCCGGACTGGCCGGTGGCCCCGATCGAAGCCAAGCCGTGGCGGCAGCTCAGCGCGGTTTCGCTGGCGGAAGGCCTCCTGCCGGACCTCGGCCAGCTCAGCGCCGAGGGCTTCGGCGGGGTGGTTTTCCCCGCCTGGCACGAGGATCCCGATCTGTGGATGCTGCAGACCCGCGAGATGGCCGCCGAGGCGCAGCTGAACGGCCTCGGCTTCGACCTACGGCTCAACGATTTCCCTCGGCCCGACAGCGCTCTGGACGAACTCCGTGTCCGGAAAGTGGAGCCCTTTCAGCAGGCGGTCTCCGGCGGCCAGGAAGTGCGCATCGACCTTCCTTCGGCCGAGATCGACACCATCGGTGCCTGGCCGCTCCAAGGATCGCCGACCGACCTGTCGAGCTTCGTTCAGAAGGATGGCACGCTGGTGTGGAATGCGCCGCCGGGCGACTGGCGCATTTTCGGGCTGGCCCTGCACAAGGCCGACAAGGAACTCGACCCGTTCTCGGACTACTCGATGGCCCTGTGGCTGGATTTTCACGAAAAGCCGCTCGAAGAAGATGGCGTACCCGCGGCCCGGTCGAAAGTCTTCGAGCGCAGCGCCACCACCACCGGCGATTGGTCGCCCGAGTTCCACGAAACCTTCATCAAGCTCCGTGGCTACGACCTCCGCGAGCAGCTCCCGGCGCTTCTGGGTGACGGCGATCCCGGCGTTTCCCAACGCGTCACCAGCGACTATCGGGAAACCCTCGGCGACCTGCATTTGAAGGCCCTGGGTGCCTGGCATGAACGGACGAGGGCCGAGGGCTCGCTGAGTCGCTCGGTATTGCGCGGAAATCCCGGCCATCCCGTGGATCTTCACGCCGTCGCGGACATCCCGAGCGTTCTCTCACCCGAGGACCCGCCCTTCGCCGCTTCGGCCGCCCATTTCGCGCTCAAGCCGCTGGTGAGCGGCATCGTAGCGGGCGGAAAGACCGCGACGCCCGATGAAATCCGCCGCCAGTGCGAGGCGCTGTGGATCAAGGGCGCGAACCAGATCGTGCTCGGCCCCATCAATGAAGCGCTGGAGCCCGGCATTCCGGCGCTGACCGCCTGGATCACCCGTATCCAGACGATTCTTCAAGACGGCGCGCCCGACCCGGACGTGCTACTGTACTTCCCGTATCACGACTTTCTCGCCACCCGCGGAGGGCTGCCGGACGATCCCGACGAGCGGCTCGACTGGATCGCCGCCAGCGGCTTCGGCCATGCCCTGCGGGTTTTTGAAAAGGCGGGCATCGAGTGCGACATCGTGAGCGACAAGCTCCTCGCCACCGCCACCGCCGCCAACGGCCGGATCATCCTCGGCGGCCTGAGCTACAAGGCCGTCATCCTGCCGGAAGTCCGCCGCCTGCCCGAGACGACCGCCGCGGTGTTGCGCGATCTTTCCCGCCGCAGCGGACGGATCGGCATCCTCGGCGACTGGCCCACCGACGTGCCCGGTTTTCCCTCGCCGGACATCCGCCGCGGCACCCTCATCCAGGCTCTGGAAAACATCAGCCGGCCTGAGGAAAGCGACGATCCGCTCAAGCTCGCCGCCGCCTTGGGGATCGAGGGAGAACCGCTGACCCGCTTCGGATTGCGTGCCGTCCGCCGCATTCATGCGGAGGGAAATCACTACTGGATCGTCAATCCGACGGATGAGTCCATCGACGCCACCTTCGAGCTGGCCCGCCCCGCCGCCGCTGCGGTGATGCTCGATCCGACCCTGCCCGATCGGGCCGGTCTCGTGAGCACCGCCACGGGCGGAAATCGGGTCGCACTGCAGCTCTCGCTCGCTCCCCATGAGTCCCGACTGGTCCGCACCTATCGGCAAGCGCCCCCCGATCTCGCTGCCTGGCCGGAGACGATGGAGGCGATCGACCTCCGGGGTCGCTGGCAGCTGACCTTCCCCGGCGGGAAAACCACCGAGCTGCCATTGCTGGGTTCGTGGCGCACCTTGGCGGACCCGGAAATGGCGCGCGCCGGATCACCGGTGAGCTACCGCCTTGAGTTCGAAGTTCCCGACGGATCGGACGCGTGGCTGCTCGATCTGGGCAAGGTCGCCCATGTGGCGGAGGTGACCATCGATGGTGGCGATCCGGCTCCGGTCTTCGGTTGTCCCGCGGTGATCGATCTCGGCTCCCTGCCCGCCGGGGCCCACCAGCTCGAGCTCTCCGTTTCGGCCCTGCCGGGAACCGACGCTGCCGGCCTCCTCGGTCCGGTCCGCCTGTTGCCGCTCGTGAAAGGGCGGAACTGACCCCAAGGAAACGGCTTTCCCCCCCGGCGAGCGGGGCTAGGTTCGCCCCATGATCCGCGCCACCCTTGCCGCCGGCCTCGCGCTGGCATTCATCCCGACCGCCCGCGCCGCCGAGCAGATCGTGACCCTCGGCGATTCACTGACGTTCGCTTATGAGGCGGAATTCGGGTTCCGGGTGAAGATTCTCAATCCTTCCACCTTCAGTTTGGAAACCCACGGAGACGGGTTTGACACCTATCGTCCCGGGAAAGTCCGGAACTGGATCGAGACCTTGAACCACGCCACCTACCGTCACGACTGGTTCGACATCGGCACCCGCCGGACCTTCACCATTCCGTTGGTCAGCGGCACTTTCCTCCTGCGCCACGAATACAACTGGGCCATCCCCGGAGCGAGGGCCGCGGACCTCCATGACTTCATCAGTGGCAACAAGTCGTTCACGGACATTGCCAACTCGTCGGACAGCGGAGACAGCGGCCTTTCGGTCGGTGAAGCCATGGTGCTGGCAGGCATCGATGACAGCGATTTCTCCCTCACCGAGCTGCGCACCCAGGTCCAGAGCCAGGCCGAGCGACTGACCTATTTCGTGGGCGGCAATGACATGCGTGGAGTCTACGGCGGCATCTACAATGCCACCCTGACTCCTGCCGAGATCGAGGCTTTCGTCAGCGGCTTCGTTTCCGACTCCACCGCCGTGATCGATCAAGTCCAGACTTGGAACCCGGGCATTCCCATCGTCATCGTCGCCGTCCCGCACATCGGCATCACCCCGGAGATCCGCGGGAAATACCCGACCGATCCGGTGAAGACCGGCTACGTCACCGACGTCACCCGCGACCTCAACCAGCGCCTCAAGTCGCTGGCCGACTCCCGGGGCCTGGGTTTTGCCGACATCTTCGGACCCACCCTCGGGCTTCTTGACGGCACCGCCCCATTCACCATTCACGGCATCCCCTTCACCAATGCCGGCAGCGTCACCGGGGACCTGGACTACGTCTGGCTCAACGGCGAGTTCAGCGCGAATTTCCACCCCAACACCAACGCCCAGGCCGTGATCGCCAACGTGATCATCCACGCCTTCAACACCACCTACGGCGACGAGATCCCCTTGCTGACCGCCAGCGAAATGCTCGGTGGCTTGCTCGGCAAGAGTGCGGCCCAGATCGACATGAGCTTCGCCAACTGGATGACCGGCTTCCAACTCACGGGCCTTGGAGAAAGCGACGACAGCGACGGCGACGGCATCCCTGCCGTGGTCGAATTCGCGCTCGGCCTGGATCCCACCTATCCGGACTCGGATTTCGTGTCGCTCGAAAGCACCGGATCCGGCTACGAACTCCGCTACCCCATTCGCCTCCCTTCCACCACCGAGGTAACCGTCGATGCCGAAACCGGTCTCACTCTCGACGACTTCACACCCGTCACGCCAAGCCCTACCGTCGCGGCCGACGGCTATGCTCATGCCCCCCTGCCAGGGGACAATCAGGCCTTCATCCGCCTGAACGCCAACACATCTCCCTAACAGTCGCCCGCCTCCGGCGTGCGAACGGAGCGGCTGCCTGCGGCTGCCGGACAGAGCGGCCGCTGCTGAACCGCTCTCGTCGCTGCTTCGAGTCCCCCCGAGCTCGTCAACTCAAGGGACCACTCGGCCGATTTCATCATCGGCGCTCCATTCGAGCCTCCCGCTTGCGAACGGAGCGGCTGCCTGCGGCTGCCGGACAGAGAGGCCGCTGCTGAACCGCTCTCGTCGCTGCTTCGAGTCCCCCCGAGCTCGCCAACTCAAGGGACCACTCGGCCGATTTCATCATCGGCGCTCCATTCGAGCCTCCGCTTGCGAACGGAGCGGCTGCCTGCGGCTGCCGGACAGAGAGGCCGCAGCTGAAGAGCTCTCGTCGCTGCTTCGAGTCCCCCCCAGCTCGCCAACTCAAGGGACCACTCGGCCGATTTCATCATCGGCGCTCCATCAAATGCACCCTTGGTGCCTTCACCGAAGCCACCACCCGGCTCCCCTCCTTCAGGGCCATCTCCGCGCAAGCCTCCCGCGTCAACAGCGCCACCAACCTGAACCCACACTCGACCTCCACCCTCACCATCACTCCTTGGCCGCAAAGCTCTCGCACCAACCCTGCCAACCGGTTCCGCGGACTGGCCGGCGAATCATCCGGAGCCGACAAGCTCACATCCTCCGCCCGGATGCCCACCATCACCTCCCGCATCCCGGTCTCCGGCGCCAGCGCCTTCAGCATCACCTCACCGCACCGCACCCGCGCGATGCCGTCTGCGACCGACTCCACCACTCCGGGCACCATCGTTTCCACCAGCAGAATGTCCGCCACCTCCGCACTGCCGGGCCTCGCGAACACCTCGGACACCGGCCCCTGCTGAACCAAACGCCCGCCCGACATCACCGCGATGTCGTCGCCCAGCGCCTGCGCCTCGTCGCGGTCGTGCGTGACCAGCAGCGCCGGAATCCCCGCCTCCCGCAGCCAGCCACGCAGCTCGCCGCGCAGGCGCAGACGGGTCGGCTGGTCGAGCGCTGCCAGCGGCTCGTCGAGCAGCAACAGGCCCGGCCGCGGAGCCAGCGCCCGCGCCAGTGCCACCCGTTGCTGCTGCCCGCCGGACAACTCGCCCGGATAGCGCTTTTCCAGATCCTCCAGCCCCAGCCATTCCAGCAGCTCGGCCACCCGCATTGCCCTGTTAGAGCGGCCCCTCAGGCCATACCCGACATTCCCCGCCACCGTCAGGTGGGGAAACAACGAGTAGTCCTGCGGCACCAGCCCGACCCGCCGGTGACGCGCCGGGACGTGGATGCTACGGTGGGCATCGTACCAAACCCGGCCGTCGAACCGGACCGACCCCGCCACCGGCCGATCCAGTCCCGCCACCGCCCGCAGCAGCGTCGTTTTTCCCGATCCCGACGCTCCGAAGAGCACCGTCACCGCCACCTCCGGGCGGGTCGCGAAATCCTCCACCCGGATCACCGGGCCACCCGGAAACCGACGCTCGAAACTGGCCTGGAGGACGGCATTCATGCGCGACCTCCGCGGGTGAGTCGCTCACTGAGCGCGACGGAAATGAAAGCCAGCACCGCCGACACCGCGGCGAAACGCCAGGCCTTTCCATCCTCGCCGAGCTGGACGAGGTTATAGATGGCCACCGACAAGGTCGTCGTTTTCCCAGGGATGTTGCCGGCGATCATAATCGTCGCCCCGAACTCGCCCAAGGCCCGCGCAAACGCCAACAGCGTGCCCGCCAGCACCCCGCGCTTCGCCAGCGGCAGGGTGACCGTGAAAAACACCCGCCATTCCCCCGCTCCCAGCGTCCGCGCCTGCTGCTCGAGCCGGCCGTCCACGCCATCCATCGCCGCCCGCGCCGCGCGGACCAGCAGCGGCAGCGCCATCACGGAGAGCGCCAGCACCACCGCCTTCCAGGTGAATACGACCTCGATGCCGAAGGTTTCCCACAGCCAGCTCCCCAGCGGTCCGCGGCGACCGAAGAGCTGCAGCAGGATCAGCCCGGTGACCACGGGCGGCATGACCAGCGGCATCGAAACGAGGGTCTCGACCAGCGTCTTTCCCGGCCAGCTCCGGCGCGAGAGCAGCCAGGCGACCGCCACCCCGAAGGGCAGCACCAGCAGCGTCGCCAGCACCGCCATTCCAGCGGTGAATCCAACCAGGCGCCACTCCTCCGAAGTCATTCCGCGAGCACCGTGAACCCGAATTTCTCGAATGTCACCCTCGCCGCGCCGCCCTCCAGCCACTTGAGGAAACGCCGGGCCGACTCCGCATGCCGCGAGTCGGACAGCAGCGCCACCGGATACACGATCTCCGGTCCCTCATCGGCCGGAATCTCCAGCGCCACCTTCACCTTGTCCGAGATCGCCGCATCCGTCTTGTAAACGATCCCCGCCTCGGCATTTCCCGACTCCACGAAGCCCAGCGCCGCACGCACGTTCTCGCCCGGAACCACCTTCGATGAAAGAGCGGCCCACAGGTGTTGCGATTCAAGCCAGGCCTTCGCATACACCCCCGCCGGCACCGCTTGAGGATTCCCCAGCGCAAGTCGGCGGACCGCTCCACCCGCAAGATCACCAGCAGCCTCGATGGCGGGGCCATCGGGCGAAGTCACCACCACCAAGGTGTTTCCTAACAATGACTTCCGGGTCTCCTCGACGATCAGCTTCTTCAAAGCCAGCCGATCCATCTGCCGCGTGTCCGCGGAAAGGAACACATCCGCTGGCGCGCCGGCCTCGATCTGGCGGGCGAGCGTGTTCGAGCCGGCGAAGTTGAACACCACCGTGTCGCCCGTGTTCCTTCCATAAATCTCCCCCGCCTCCTGCAGCACCTGCGTCAGGCTGGCGGCGGCAAAAACGGTGATCTCCTCCGCGGCCGAAATTAACGGCAGCAGCAGGAACGCGACGAGGATGGACTTCACGGAGGGCATGGGGGTTGCTAGGCAAGACATCGCATGGGTGAGGAACTTGGCAAGATCCGGCGGGCGGGGAAAGACGACATCCCGGTTTTGGGAGGCTTGCTTGGCCATCTGTTCGCGCAGGAAGCGGAGTTCGTGCCGGATCCGGAAAAGCAGGCCCGCGGGCTGCGCATGATCCTTGACCAGCCGGATAGCGGTCTCCTGCTGGTTGCCGAAACGGCGGACGGCGTGGTCGGCATGGTGAGCGTGCTGTTTTCCATCAGCACTGCGGAAGGCGGACGGGTGGGATGGCTGGAGGACATGATCGTGGATCCGGCGCATCGCGGAACCGGAATCGGACAAAGACTCTTGCGGAGCGCCATCAAGCAGGCGCGCACAGCCGGCTGCCTGCGGCTGACCCTGCTTACCGATTCCGACAACATTGCCGCGGTCTGCTTTTACACCCGCGCGGGCTTCATCGGCTCTCCGATGATCCCGCTGCGGATGAAACTCTAACCGACGGCGGTTTCCGGCCCGACGATGGTGCTGCCGATCGACATCTTTGGCGCCGCCCACAACCATTTTGCCTTCGGCGTCACGCGGCCACCAAGCAGCCGCAGCGCCTCGCCGGAATTGCATCCGGTGGGCTTCAGCCCCTCGCCGTTTTTCTTCAGCACCTCCATGTGAACCAGCAACTCGGTGTCAAACTCGCGGCTGATGCCGCAAATGCGGATGACCCGGGAAGGGCAAGTGTCGGGATCACCCGCGTCCCACAGCAGCAGCTCGGTTTTTCCCTCGGCCGGCGACCCACGGCGCACGGCGGCGATCAGGTCGGCGGCTTCGAGGTTCCACTCGCCGTTCGGCGTGTCGGGCATGTCCATGATGTGGCGGGCGATCGGCCCGTCGGGACCGGCCAGGCGGACTTTGGTCAATTCGCCGGGCTGCCACATGCCATCGGGCAGCGCGGTCGCTTGGGTCAGGTAAAAGGCCATCGTATCAGAGGTTCAGGTTGTGCCCTCACGGGCGGTGTGGTTTCTTAGGCGTTGATGAGGATGTTGAAACGCCTGCGCTATCTGCTCGCCGAGGGCTTCGAGGTCGGGAATGTCTGCGGCATCGATGCTCCTGCTGGATCGGGCGGCCCCGGTCGTGGCTCGATCACCTACGTGGTGACCGCCGAGACCGGCTCGCGGCGCTTGCGCACCGAGGAGTTCCAGCTGGGCGCCGGTGAGGCCAGGCGCTGCGCCCGCCTCTACCTGCGCTCGATGCGGCGCTGACCTCAGTGCCCGCCGCAGGTGCAGCGGCAGACCGAGACGTTGGTCGCCTTGACCAGCGCGCAGGCTTTGTCGCCGGGCGAGAGAGCGAGATCCTTGACCGAGTCGCTGGAGACGATCGCGGCGACGTCGCCGGCTGGCGTTTCGATGACGACCTCGGAAACAATGTCGCCGATTTTCACCGATTTGACGGTGCCGCTGAGTTCGTTGCGTATGGAATTGGGCATGTTGATTCAGGTGGTGAAAAGTCCGTCGGCCGCCATCAGCGCGGCCTCGTTGGGGGAGAGCACCGTGTGCCGGCGGCGGCAGAATTCGCGCAGCCGCTCGGCCGTTTCCGCGAGCGTAGCGGGATCGAGCAGGATTCCGCTGCCGCCGGCGAACTCCCGCAACGCGCCTGGTCCGCTCTGGGCGCCGAAGTAGAGTCGCGACGGCAGATGGCCAACCGATTCCGGCGCAAAGGCCTCGTATGTCCGGCGGTCGCGCCTCAGACCGGTGAGATGGATACCCGAGGCGTGGGAAAAAACCGCCTCGCCCACCACCGGAGCCTGCGCCGGCAAGACGCGCTGAGTGGCCTTGGCGGTGAAGCTTGAGAGGGCGCCGAGTCCGGCAAGCTCAATGCCCGAGTCGCAGTGGCAGGCCACGCTCAAGGCGGTCGCCACTTCCGCGAAGCACGCATTTCCCGCCCGCTCGCCGAGACCATTGACGGTGGTGCTCAGGCATTTCGCGCCGTTCTGCCAGGCGACGATCGTATTAGCAGTGGCCATGCCGAGGTCGTTGTGGGCGTGGATCTCGACCAGCTTGCCGCCGAGGTTCTTCAGCACGTTGCGTGTCATCACCTCGGTCAGCTTCGGGTTCAGCACGCCCACCGTGTCGGCCAGCCGGAGACGTATCGCCGGAGACTCGGCCACGGCGTGGCAGAAGTCGGCGAGGAAACAACGATCCGCCCGCGAGGCGTCCTGTGTGCCGACCGTCACGTAGTCGAAGCGCCCCGCCGCATCCTCGGTCAGGTCGCGCAGCGTGCGCAGCACCCACGCATGGTTCTTGCGCCAGGCCTGCAGGTGGATGTTGGAGACGGGAAAGGAAAGGTGAACACCCTGCACCGGACATTGTGCGGCGGCGTCGAGATCGTCGGGACGAGCACGGCACCACGCGAGCAACCAAAGGTCGGGCACCGCCCCGGCGACCTCGGAAATCTGCCGCCGCGCCGTTTCGCCGGAGGCGGGAATGCCGACCTCCAGCTCACGCACGCCGATCGCCGCCAGCTGCCGGGCGAGCTCGACGCGGTCGGCATCGGAGAATCCGACGCCCGCCGCCTGCTCGCCATCGCGCAGCGTGGTATCGACGAACCACGCACGCGACTTCCGGATCTCGGCCAGCGGATTCATGGCATTCAGGAAACGAGGTAATCCTCGGCCACCTCGCCGTCCTCGAAGGCATCAAGGATGGCATCAATGGCCTCCTCGGTGATCCGGCCGTACGTATGGCCGGACGGGTAGTCGATGATCACCGGGCCCTTGGTGCATTGGTTCATGCAGCCGGTCACGGAGACCTCGATGCCTTCCAGCATCCGGTCCTGGATCTCGTTCTGGAGGTAACTCAACAGGTTGATCGATTCCTTCTTGTGGCAAACGCCCTGCGGCTCTCCCCCGGCACGGAAGCTGGCGCAGACGAACAGGTGATGGTCGGGAACATTCATGATGGTGAGTTGGTTGGAAATTAGTCGGCGAAAATCCGGGGGACGTGGCGGTCGAGCGTGGCCATCGCCCCGGCGCAGTTCGCGCGCTGGGCGAGGGTGAGAAGTTTCCCGGTCCAGGCTTCTTCCTCGACCTGCTCCTCGATGAACCAGTGCAGCATGACCTGCGAGGGATAGTCCCTTTGCTCCAGCGCTGCCTCGTAGCAGCCGTGGATGCCGCGGGTGTTGGCCTTCTCCAGCTCGACGACGTACTTCGCGACGTCGATCAGGTCGGAGAACTGTTGCCGCGGCGCCTCGACCGCTCCGAGAATCGGCTGGACGCCTCGATCCAGCAGATGGCCGTGGATCTTTTCGGTATGCTCGGCCTCCTCGGCGGCCTGCTTTTTGAAGAACTCGGCGAAGCCGGAGTAGTCGGCGGCCTCGCACCAGAGCGAAAGCGCGAGGTAGGAAATGGAGGCGAAGCGCTCATGCTCGGCCTGGCTCTGGAGGGCATCGATGACGGAGGTGGTGGACATGATTTCCGATTTCGGATTTAAAACTTCAGATTTTCTAACAGTATCAACCGCATCCGGTGCCGGTGCCGGAGCAGCCGTCGCCGCAGCTGGTGAACCGGCGGCGGAGCGAGGTCGGGATTTCCTCGTCCTCGTAGATCGCCTCGAGTCCTTCCTCGATCAGGCCCTCCATCTCGATGACGGCCAGGCCGAACCCCTCGATGATGCTTTTCGGCCGCGGGCCGCAGGCGCTGACGAGGATGGCGCGGCAGTCGCGCAGCTCGTGGGCGAGTTCCTTCCAGCGGTCGTCGCCGCCGCCATGCGGCGGCAGACGGCGAACGTCGATGATCTCGTACTCGTCCGACTCCTCGTGGTGTCCGTAAATGATCACCTTGTCGGCCTCGCCGAGGTGCAGGTTGACCAACATTCCTTCCTGGGTGGCGACGGCGACGAAAGGGCGCGACTTGTCCATGGGCATGTCTTTCTCGGTGTAGGATTGCAGCGTTTCAGCGAACTCCAGCGAGCGGTCTTCGTTGAGCAAGCCGACCGCGTCGGCACGGCAGCGGGCACAGTGGCTCATCTGCGAGAGGTTCTCGCCGGATTGCAGGCGCACACGGGCCATCATGATTCCGTCCGGCTCGGTGAGGTTTTCGAAAGGCGTGTCCTCGACCGGGCATAGCGGGATGCAGTTCATCAAAGCCGCGCCGAGGTCCTTGGTGACCTTCGCAACCCGCGGGATGTGGTGATCGTTGACGCCGGGGATGACGATCGAGTTGACCTTCACCGCCACCCCGCGCTCAGCCAGTTTGGCCACGGCTTCGAGCTGGCGGTCGATCATCAGCTGCGCGCCTTCCTCGCCCTTGAGCGGGTGGTCGCCATCGCGCACCCAGCGGTAAACCAGCGCACCGATCTTCGGATCGACGGCGTTGATGGTGATGGTCACATGGGTGACATCGAGTTCCGCGATCTCGTCGATGTAGGGACCGATGTGCAGGCCGTTCGAAGCGAGGCAGAGCATCATTTCCGGAAACCGGCGGCGGACGAGGCGCAGCGTTTCCATGGTCTCGTAGGGATTGGCGAAGGGATCGCCCGGACCGGCAATACCCATAACTTCGATGGTGGGGATCTTTTCCTTCATCTCCCCGAGGTAGGCCAGTGCCTGGACCGGTGATAGCACCTTGCTGGTGACGCCGGGGCGGCTCTCGTTCACGCAGTCGAACTTCCGGTTGCAGTAGTTGCACTGGATGTTGCAGCGCGGGGCGACCGGCAGGTGGATGCGGGCGAACTTATGGCTGCCGCCGATCGAGTAACACGGGTGGCGGTCGGTTTGGAACCGCTCGGGATGGACGCGGGTGCTCATAGGTAGGAGTAGCCGATGGTGGAGGTTGCTTGTTTGTGCTCGAGCAGCGCGTTGGCAATGGAATCGAAAAGCGTCTGCGCGCCGCGGTAGCCGAGGTGGAGGACGCGCTGGCCGCCGATGCGATCGTGGATGGGAAAGCCAGTGCGGATCAGCGGGATGCCCAGCTCGCGGGCCAAGCCGTAGCCCTTGCTGTTGCCAACCAGCAGGTCGGGCGCGAGCTGGTGCGCCTCATGCGAGATGTCGGCGAAGTCCGCGCCGTCGCGGATCCGGACGTCGGCCGGCAGCTCGGGCACGGCGGCCCGGAGCGCGGTCTCGAAGTTGCCGGTCGTGCCGCCGCAAGCGACGAGAACCGGCTGCACGCCGATCTCGCACAGGAAGGAAACGAGGCCGATCACCAAGTCCGATTCGCCGAAGACGATCGCGCGTTTGCCAAAGGTGATCTTGTGGGCATCGACCACCGAGTCGACCAGCCTCCCCCGCTCCGCCGTCAGGTCGATGGGGGTTTCCTTGCCGGAAATCCGAGCCAATGCGTCGAGGAAGTCGTCGGTCGCGGAAATCCCGACCGGCAGGGTCAGGCCGACCTTTTCGACCCCGAAGCGCTGCTCCAGCAAACTCCCCGCGGACCTCGGCTTGCCTCGCAGCGAGTCGCCGAGTTCGAGCGTCGCACGGGCCCCGGCCATGGCGCGGATCGCCTCAATGCCAGTGCCGCCGGCGGGCAGCGCCTCGTAGTCGACCCAGGTCGCACCATCGAGTGTGTCGCTGTAGTCGGGCAGCATCGTGACCGCGAAGCCGAAGCATTCGGCGAGTTCGTGCAGATGGCGCAAGTCGGCGGTGGAAACCATGCCCGGCAGCAGGTTCAGGCCACCATGGGGCACGGTCGTCTCGGCGAGCTGATCGACCAGCGCGGTCACGCAGTCATGGAAGCCGTCGATGTGTGAGCCGCGGTAGCTGGCCGTGGAAACCTGGACGACCGGTGGCAGGTTCGCGACCTTCTCGCGGCAGCCGGCGACCAGGCCCGGCATGTCCTCGCCGATGGTTTCGCTGAGGCAGGTCGTCGCCAGGCCAATTAACTCGGGCCGGTACTGGCGGGAAACGTTGGCCATTCCGGTTTCGAGGTTCTTCGCCCCACCGAAGACCGCCGTGTCCTCCGAAAAGTTCGAGGCGGCGATGTCCATCGGCTCGCGGAAATGGCTGATGAGATATCTGCGGATGTAGGTCGAGCAGCCTTGGGATCCGTGCAGGAAGGGAATCGCACCACGCACGCCGCGATAAACCAGACAGGCCCCGAGTGGCGTGCAGAGCTTGCACGCGTTGCGGGTGGCCGCGGTGCAGTGGGACAGGTCCGGATTGACCGGCGGCTCGTCGCACAGGATGTCGCATTCCTCGATCATGCCGCTTCGGTTTGATTGGAGGTTTTCCGCTTGGCGCGGCGCGGGACGAACTTCCACACAGGACTCATCACCGAGGCATGGACCTCCTTGGCGAAATTGAGCATCCCCTCGAAGCCCGCCAGCGCCTCCTTACGCTCGTGGTTGTGGTCGCAGAACCCGATGCCGAGCTTGTAGGCGATCGGCCGTTCCTTGACCCCGCCGATGAAAAGATCGACGTCCATCTCCAGGCAGAACTTGGCAAGTTCCAACGGATTGGAATCATCGACGATGACCGTGCCGGGATCGCACAGCTCCTTGAGTTGCGCGTAGTCCTGCGGGTTGCCCGTTTGCGAGCCGACCAGAACCGTACGCATTCCCAGCGTGCGCAGCGCCCGCACCAGCGAGAAGGCCTTGAAGGCGCCGCCGACGTAGACCGCCGCCTTCCTCCCCTTGAGGATTTTCCGGTAACGGCGCAGCTCCGGCTGGATCCTTGCCAACTCCATGCTGACCAGACCGCGGGCACTCTGCATCAACTCGTCGTCGCCGAAAACCCCGGCGGCCTCGTAGAGTGCGGCCGCGGTGTCCTCGATGCCGAAAAACGAGATTCGTTGGAACGGGATGCCGTACTGCTGCTCGAGCCGCTTCGCGAAATGGAGCATCGACCCGGAGCACTGCACCAGGTTCAGCTTCGCGCCGTGGCAGCGGCGGATCTCGTCCACCCGGCCATCGCCGGTAATGCACGAGACGACCTCGATGCCGATGCGCTTGAAGTAGTCCTTCATCAGCCAGGTCTCGCCCGCGATGTTGAATTCGCCGAGCAGGTTGATGCTGCGCTTGGATATGCCAGCAATGTCGCCGCTGCCGACAAGCTGGTAGAGCGCGTCGCAGGCGGCGCGGTAGCCGTCCTTCTTGGTGCCGCTGAAGCCCGGGCTTTCCACCGGAATGACCGGAATGCCGGCCTCGGCGGCCAGCTCCCTGCAGACCGCGCCGACGTCATCTCCGATGATTCCCGTCATACAAGTCGAGTAAACGAAAGCGGCCTTCGGCCTGCAGGCGGCGATCAGCTCGCGCAACGCTGCGGTGAGCTTCTTTTCCCCGCCGAAGATCACGTCCTTTTCCTGGAGGTCGGTGGAGAAACTGTTGCGGTGGAGCTGCGGCCCGCTCGATTGCGCTCCGCGGATGTCCCAGGTGTAGGCGGCGCAGCCGATCGGGCCGTGGACCACGTGGAGCGCGTCGGAGATCGGGTAGAGCACCACCCGCGAGCCGCAAAAGACGCACGCCCGCTGGCTCACCGATCCCGCCACGCTTTGCTTGCCGCACGAAATCCCGGTTGCCCCCTCCTCGCCCTTGCGCAGGACCTGGGAGCGGCGTTCTTCGAGGATCTCGATGGATTCGTGGGACATGACAGCGGGGCGTTTTCGGTGAGCGAACGGGCAATGAGACGTCGGGTTACTGAACCAGCTCGAACCACTCCTCGGGGCAGGTCTCATCCCGGTGGTCGAGCAGCGCGTCGCTGATCTTCTCCACCAGGTGCATCGCCCCGCGGTAGCCGACGGCCGGGAACAGGCGGTGGCCGACGCGGTCGAGCACCGGGAAGCCGAAGCGGACCAGCGGAATGCCCTCGGCGCGGCCGATGAACTTGCCGTAAGTGTTGCCGATGAGCAGCTTGACCGGATCGGCCTTGATGCGCTCGTGCAGCTCGAAGAGGTCGGCGGTCTGCCGGACCACCGCGTCCGGATACTGGTCGCCCAGGATCTCGGCGATCTTCCGTTCGAAGGCCTTGCCGGGCGAGCCGGTGAAGACGTACTTTGGATACAATCCCAGCTCGACCGCGAAGCGGGTCATGCCGATCACCACATCGGGATCGCCGAAGATGGCGACCGGGACATTGTGAAAATACTGGCCGATGTCCGAAATGACATCCAATAGGCGGCCGCGCTCGGCATCGATGCTGGCCGGCACCTCGACCTCGGCGATACGGCGCAGCGTGTCGATGTAGCGGTCGGTGTTGGCGAGGCCGATCGGGGCGTCGAGCTTCTCAAAAGGCACCTCGCATTGGTCGAGAAGCTTCTGGGCAGGCGGGTAGGCGGTGAACTCGCCGAGGGCGAGGGTTTTCACCGCATCCCCCATCCGCTTGACCTCCGCGATCGGGGTGCCTCCCTTCGGATACATCTCGTAAACGCCGGTCTGCGGCAGGTCGAGCACATCAGAGGTGTCCGGGCAGATCGTGTATTTCACGCCCAGCTCGTCGGCCAGACGCTTCAGCTCGCGCATGTCGCTCGGGTCGAGCCAGCCGGGCATGATGTTGACCGCATCGCTCGATTCTCCGGTCTTCTCCGCGAGATAGGTCACGAAAGCGGTGCACATGTTGGCATAGCCGGTGACGTTCGAGCCGACAAAGCTCGGCGTGTTCGCATGGATGACCGTCTTGCCTTCCGGGATCTTCCCCTCGTCGCGTGACTTCTTGATGATGGTCGGGATGTCGTCGCCGATCACCTCCGACAGGCAGGTCGTGTGGACGGCGACCACTTCCGGATTGTAGATCGAGAAGATGTTCACCAGCGCCTGCTGGAGGTTGGCGAGGCCGCCGAAAACCGAGGCTCCCTCGGTGAAGGAACTGGTGGTCGCTGCGACGGGCTCTTTGAAGTGACGGGTCAGGTGACTGCGGTGATAGGCGCAGCAGCCTTGGGAGCCATGGCTGTGCGGCATGCAGCTGTGGATGCCTAGCGAAGCATACATTGCGCCGATCGGCTGGCAGGTCTTGGCCGGGTTGATCCGCAGCGCGCCGCGTTCCGAGACTCCGGCTGTGGTAACGTCTAACATGGTCTTGTGGGGTTGAAGTTGCGGTTGATTTCAGGCGACGACCGCAGCGGGTTCCCCGATCTTGCGGTCCTTGACCCACGGCGGGACCACGTAGCCCCAGACCTTACTGGAAAGCATCCGGTCCACTTCCTTGTAGAAGTTCGCCGCGCCGGTGAAGGCCGCGTAGGGACCGCCGTAGTCGTAGGAGTGCAGCTGCTTGCAGGGCACGCCCATCTTCTCGACGATGTACTTGTCCTTGATGCCGGAGCCGATGATGTCGGGCTTCCAGGTCTCGATCAGCTTCTCCAGCTCGTGGTGGCTGATGTCGTCGATCACCAGAGCGCGCTTCTTCATTTCCTTCATCATCCCCTGGTAGTCGGAGAAGCTGAACCCGTTCGCGATCATCTTGGCCTTGGCCTCGGGCGAGATCCGCGGGCGGAAACGTTCGGGATCGGGATCGACGTGGAGTTCCTCAATGTTGCGGCTATCGGCATCGACCTTGATGCTCGGCAGCACGTCGCGGCCTTCGTAGTCGTCGCGGTGGGCGAACTCGTAGCCGGCGGAAATCGTCTCCATGCCGATGTCGGCGAACAGGTCCTGGTAATGGTGGGCCCGGGAACCGCCAACGAACAGCGCCGCCTTCTTGCCTTGGTGGCGCGCCTTGACCTCCAGGCGAACCTCGCGGATCGCCTCCATTTCCTGGGCGATGACCTCCTCGGTGCGGGCGATCAGGTTCTCATCGCCGAAGTACTGGGCGATCTTGCGCAGCGACTTTGCGGTCGAGTCGGCGCCGATGAAGTTCACCTTGAACCACGGGATGCCGAACTTCGTTTCCATCATCTCGGCCATGTAGTTGATCGAGCGGTGGCACATCACGACGTTCAGGTCCGCCTGGTGGCAGCTGGTGATTTCATCGTAGGTAACCCCGCCGGACAGTGTGGCCAGCACGCGCACGCCGCACTTGCGAAGCAGCGTGTCAATCTCCCAGGCATCACCGCCGATGTTGTATTCGCCGAGGATGTTGATCTTGAACGGCGCGTCGGCGTCCTCACCGACCGGTGCGTCGTCGAGGCCGATCATGTGCTTGAACACGCCGTTGTTCGCGATGTGGTGGCCGGCCGATTGGGAAACACCCTTGTAGCCCTCGCAGGAAAAGCCGAAGACGTTAATCCCGAGTTCCTTGCTCGCCTCGCGGCAAACGCTGTGGATGTCGTCACCGATCAGCCCGACCGGGCAGGTGGCATAGACCGAGATCGCCTTCGGCTTGAACAGCTCGTAGGCCTCGCGGATGGCGGCTGCCAGGCGCTTCTCTCCGCCGAACACGATGTGGTCCTCTTGCATGTCGGTGGTCATGCAGTACTGGAGGAAGTTCGCCTTCCCCAGCTCGCTGGTGCGGGCGAGGTTGCGGCGGGTCTGCCAGGAGTAGTAGCTGCAACCGACCGGACCGTGGGTGATGTGGAGGATGTCGTGAATCGGCCCGATGACCACCCCGCGGCAGCCAGCGTAGGTGCAGCCGCGCTGGGTGATGATGCCGGGGATCGTGCGGGTGTTTGCGCCGATCACGAGCGGCGAGTCCGGGTCGTTCTCGAGGATCTGCTTCGAGCGCTTGCGCAGCGTTTTGGCCGGCAGGCCCTCCAGCATCTGCTCGCGCAACGCGTCGGGCGAGACGCCCTCGATCGCGCTGAAGGCGCCGTCTTCGGTGGTGGAAATGTCGCTCATGGCGGTTCGTGCGGTTGGGGCCCGTGCGGGCCGGGGTTCAGGCAAAAAGACCGTATTCCATCAGCAGCGCCTCGAGTTCCTCGATCGCCAGCGGGTTCGGAATCACGAGCTTCTTGTTGACCTCGATCGCCTTGGCCAAGGCGCGGTATTCGTCGGCCTGCCTGGCTTCCGGGTTCCACTCGATGACCGTCTTGCGGTTGATCTCGGCGCGCTGCACGTCGTTGTCGCGCGGGACGAAGTGGATCATCTGCGTGCCCAGGCGGGCGGCGAAGTTCTCGATCAGATCCTTCTCGCGATCGACGTTGCGGCTGTTGCAGATGAGGCCGCCGAGCCTGACCACGCCGGTCTTGGCGAACTTCACGATGCCCTTGCAGATGTTATTAGCGGCATACATCGCCATCATCTCACCGGAGCAGACGATGTAGATCTCCTCCGCCTTACCCTCGCGGATCGGCATGGCGAAACCACCGCAGACGACATCGCCGAGGACGTCGTAGAAGACGTAGTCGAGCCCGACCTGCTCCTCGTAGGCACCGAGCTGTTCGAGCATGTTGATCGAGGTGATGATACCGCGGCCGGCGCAGCCGACGCCCGGCTCCGGGCCACCGGACTCCACGCACAGGGAGGCGCAGTAGCCCTCCGAGCGGATGTCCTCGAGTTCCACGTCCTCGCCTTCCTCGCGGAGGGTGTCGAGCACGCTGCGCTGGGCCAGGCCGCCGAGGAGGAGCCGGGTGGAGTCGGCTTTCGGGTCGCACCCGACGACCATGACCTTCCGGCCCATTTCGACCAGGCCGGCGACGGTGTTCTGGGTGGTGGTGGACTTGCCGATGCCACCCTTGCCGTAAATTGCGATCTTTCTCATGATTCGTATCCGGTTTGAATTACTAATTGTGTCGTAGTTTCCGCCTTCCGCTGCCGGGTGCGGCATGCGATTCCCTTAACTCGCAGGATGCCAGTGCCGGATTTCCGGAAGAATTTCCCGTCGATTCCGCACAACCCCCTGATCCTCACACGGGAAAAAATCCGATGCCCGGCTGACACACGCCGCGGCCGCGGAACGATTTCCTACCGGAATGTAGGAACCCGTTTCCTCCCCTACCCCGATGTCGGGAATCCAGGCCGATCTCCCATGATCGGCAAGGCCATTCCGGACGCGCCCGAGGGGAGCTTCTGACACGCGGAAAACCTCAGGCCGGACTTAGGAGCAGCGACCGAGCAGCGTCAGGAACAGATCCGTGCCACGCATGAGCTCCCGCCAGTCCTGCGGGATGCCATTCTTCCCGTGGCGGATCCCGGCGATACCCCCGGCAAGACAGGCCGTGGTGTCGGTATCGTGGCCGAGGGAGATGGCGGCTCGGACAATCGAAGCGTAGTCGTTCCCCCGGCAGGCATGGCGGGCGGAATGGAGGGAATCGACGACGTAGCCGGTACCGCCCGGAGGAAGATCGGCGGCCGGGAGAATGACGGATTCCAATTCGCGGCGAAACTGGGAGCCTGACGTGTAGATCCCGCGGAGGCGCGAAACGGCGGCGGCCCAGGGATCGTCAGAGCCAAGCATTTCAAATCGCGCCCACAGACAGTAAAGCGAGCAGCAGACCTGCGATCGAGGGTGGCGGTGGGTGACCAGCGACTGCTCATGAGCGAGGGCGACGAGATCCTCATCAGGCCCGGTAAACAGCAATGCGGCCGGCAGCACGCGCATCATCGAGCCGTTGCCGTTGTTGCGTTCGCCATGCAGGCCGGACTCGTGAGGCGGCCTGCCGCTGGCAAAACGCGACAGGGCGCTGCCGGTCTGGATACCGATGTCGAATACCCGCCCGCCGACCGCCATGTAGCCGTAGGCCGACCATTTGAGCAGGCGCATGGCGAAGTCATCGATCGACCATTGAAAGCACTCCAACAGCGATGCCATCAAACACAAGGCCTGGGCTCCATCGTCCGACCAAGTCCCCGGCTTGATGTGGGCGTAGCTGCGCGGGAAGCCCATCGGCGGGATCATGTCGATCTCCTCAAAAGGCGGGATTTCCTCCGGCGGGTGGAATTCGTAGGGCACGCCGAGCGCGTCGCCGACCAGCAGTCCCCAAAGGCCGCCTTCAATCTGTCGGATCCGTTCAGCCATCAGTAGAGCAGCTTGCGGACGCGGTATTCGCCGCCGATGACGAGATGTTCTTCCTCGCCCTTGAGGATGCTCTCGGGCAGCAGGGTGCTGAAAAAGAAAACCTTCGACAGCGGCACCCGCACCTCCCAGACGGTCGAGCCGAACTCCCAGGCGCATTCGCGGTCGGCGGTGAAGGACGAGATGTTGTTCATGCGGACGACCGGACGCTTGGGATCGGAGTCGTCGACCAGGCGGTAGGCCTGCCCGTCGAAGGTCCCGCGGTAAAGCGTGAGCCAGCGTTCGCCGGGATTTCTACGATGGATCTCGTACTGGCAGAACTCGAACAGCAGGTCGAGCTGCTGTTCGATGGCGTTGGTGCGCGCGCAACCTCGGATCCGGTCACGGGCATAGCGCTCAAAATTCTCCCGGCTCTGCCCGAGCGAACCCTGATGGAAGGTGGGCGCGATGCCGAGGCGGCTGTGGACCCAGCCCTTGAGCACGGCGCCCTCGATGGTGTTCGAATCGACCGCCCAGCCACGGATGAAGCGGACGTAGCTGTTTCGCAGACTACGGCGGGCGGCGGCGCGGTGCTCCTGCCATTGGTGCAGCGCGAACTGAACCGAGGCGTATTCGTGGAAGATTTCACCACGCCGCGCGGGAGAGACCTCGTTTTCCAAGATCTCGAACAAGCGGCGGTGCTCCTGTTTCACGCGACCGATGTGCAGCGGAGAGGGATCGTCCTGGAAACCGACGGAGGCCACCGTCCACGGTGGGCGGTTGCCCATGGAGAACAGGTTCGGTGGCGGCTCCAGTTCCACGCCGTCTTTTACTCACGGTAATCGGCCCAGTCGATCCCATGCTTCTTCACCCGCAGCCCCATGACACGCTCGGTGAGTTCGAGCTGACGGGCGGCAGCGGCCATGTTGCCGCGGTGGGTCTTGAGCGCATCGATGATCATTTCCCGCTCCACGCCATCGAGCGCGGCTTGGAGGGTCGAGCGGTTCGGCGCATCGTTGGCGGTCGGAACCTGGAGAGTCGGTGGCAAATGGTAGCCGTGGATCACCTCCTCGGTGGTCAGGAGGGTGGCGCGCTCGATGCAGTTTTCCAGCTCGCGGACGTTGCCGGGCCAGTGGTAGCTCATGAGCATGTCGATCGCCGGCGTGGAGATGCGGCGGATCTTCTTGCCGTTGGCCTGGTTGTATTTCTCCACGAAAAAGTCGGCGAGCTGGAGGATGTCGGTTTTCCGTTCGCGCAGCGCCGGGACGAAGACCGGGAAGACGTTGAGCCGATAGTAGAGGTCTTGGCGAAACTTCCCCTCCTCCACGAACTCCTCCAGCGGACGGTTGGTGGCGGCGATCACGCGGACATCGCAACGCAGCGTCGCTGTGCCGCCGACGCGCTCGAACTCGCGCTCTTGGAGGATACGCAGCAGCTTGGCTTGCGTCTGGAGCGGCAACTCGCCGATCTCATCGAGGAAAATCGTGCCGCGATGGGCGAGTTCGAAGCGCCCCTTGCGCATTGCGACCGCGCCGGTGAAGGCCCCGCGCTCGTGGCCGAAGAGTTCGCTTTCCACGATGCCGTCGGGCAGGGCCGCGCAGTTGATCTTCACAAAGGCCTTGCCCTCGCGCTGACTGCGCCGGTGGATGGCGTGGGCCACCAGTTCCTTCCCCACCCCGCTCTCACCGCGGATGAGCACGGTCGAGTTACTGGCGGCGACCTGCTCGATGGAATGATACACGATCTGCATCGCCCGCGAGTTGCCGATCATGTTGTCGGGCCGCAGGTGACGCTGGACCTGGTCCTGGAGCTTCTCGTTTTCGAGCCGGAAATACTCGAGCTGCTCTTGCGCCTGTCGCCGCAGATGGACGGCCTGAGCGATGAGCTGTGAGACCAGCGAGTAGAGTCGCAGGTCGGACTCCAACAGCTCACGGCTGGTGCAACGGCCGACGAGGTCAAGCGTGCCCATCACCTCGCCCGAATGGATCACCGGCACGCCGATCAGGGCGGTCTTCGAGCCGGAAAAGCAGACCGGTTTGGTTTTCGCCACCTCGGCAGCGGAGAGGTGGCGCTGCGGCAGACGGACATCGGGAATGACGATCGTTTCCGCTGTTTCCATCACCCGCTGGGAGAGGTAGAGGTCGGCCGCATCGAGGTCCGGCGCGATGTCCCGCGGCGAGAGGCCGCAGCTGGCCTCGACGCGATTCTCATCGGTCGCGCGATTACGGATCCGCAGCGTGGCGCGAAACAAGGACAGCGACTCGGTAATCCCGGCGAGCGCCTTGTTGAGGTCGTGCGTCAAGTCATCGCCCTCCTGCAACGAGCGCGCAACGTCGAACAGGATGCTCAGCTCTTGGATGACTCGGCAAATGGAATCGGAAACCGGCTCCAACTCCGAATTCGCCGGGCCATCGTGGTAGTAGCCGCAATCACGCTCGCAGTCGAAGCCCTCCTCGCCGGGCTTCGGTCGGCACGGTCCACGTTCCTTGACCATGGCTGTTACCCAGCAAAATATGCACCAAGCATATTCTCTGATACGAATCGATCAGGAAACGGAGGACGCACCACCTCCCTTTCGGATGCGCCCCACTCATTGATGGCTCGGATTCCTTGGAGACAAGCCCGCGAGCGCATCCCGGGCCTCCAAACGCTTTGGACGTGATCGTCGTCACAATTGGGACCGCAGTAACTCTCGCGAATTCCGTTTCCGACCGGTGCTCACGCACCTCGGCGGAGATCGAGGTTCGGGAGTCGCCAGCCCGAACGCCCGAACGAGGGCTGGAGCAGCTTGATGGGCTTGGGTTTGGCAAACTCGAGTCGCAGGCGCCAGGCCCAGAAGAGCATGGTGATCGTCCAGAAGCTGGCGGCGTAGATGTAGTGGGAAATCCGGATCTTCGGCACGAACTCGGGCGTGATCCGGGTGGCGGCGACGAGCAGCAGCAGCGCCCACACGGCATGGAACCATTTCATCGGCGACTGGAGCCGGTCGTGACGACCACCGTGGCCAAGCACGACGCGGGTGGCGACGCCGATCATGATCAAGCCGGTCGCCCCGATGAACATGCCGTGCAGCAATCCGATCCGCAGCGGCACGAACCAGCCGGCGGCGATCCAGCCGGCCAGCGCGCAGGGGACGACCCAGCGCAGGCCGCGCCCGACGGCATTGACCCCGCCCCAGCCGAGCCAGCCGGGGACGGAGAAGGCGATCGAAACGCCGACCACCGCCGCGCGCAGCCACATTCCGGGCCGGAGCAGTCCACGCGCCTCGACCTCGAAGCTGTAGATCATCAGCAGCCCGGCGATGACCGAGATGAAGAACGGCCGCCACCAGCCCCGCGGGATCGATCGGCTTTCGTCGAGCGAGTGCGGCGAGGATTTGCCGAAAAACCGCGGCAGCAGGTAGGGCGCCACGCCGAGGATGGGCAGCCAGAGGAAGCCCTGGAAAAGCATCAGCCGCCAGAACGAGTGCCACAGGGGTGAAAGGTGGACGACCGAGTGGATCGCCAGAGCGAAAGAGCCGATGCAGGCGCCGACCACGCCGAGGACGGCAATCGGAAAGCCGGGAGGCGGCACGTCCTTGCGGCCGAAAACGAATCGCACCCCAAGGCTCGCCAGCACCCCCGCCAGCCAGAACCCGGTCACCGTGTCCGCCGCCGGCACCTGCCCGAGCATGAGCAGGGTGATGATGGCGCCTGAAGTAGTTGCGTGCGCAACTACTTCAGGCGTGGTCCAAGGAAACGAGCCGAGGAGGCGGGGGCCGGCGGTGCCGAGAAAGCCGACGATGAAGCAGCCGCCGAAGCCGACGACCATGAGTCGGGCGTGGGCCTCGAGCGGCCATGCGGCGAGGATGCCGCCGAAATGGAGCGGCCACAATGCGACGCCGAGGATCGACGCGAGGATCCCGAGCGGAAAAAAGACGCGATGGGGTTCGTTGGCGAGGCGGGCGAGTGGCATGGAATCAGAAAGAGAAAGTTACCGCAGATGGACGCCGAAGAACGTCGATGCGGCGAGGATTGCGCCAACGGCACTAGTCATCCGGATGATGAACACGACAGATGGACGCCGAGGAACGTCGACGCGGCGAGGATCGCGCCAACAGCGCGAGTCATCCGGATGATGAACACGACCCTCCTCCCAACTCCCCGGAGATCTGCGTTGATCCGCGTTCATCTGCGGTTCGAAACTGCGGTCCGATCTTCCATTTGATGAGATGAATGAGTGGGGAACGCGCCGGCTAAAGCCAGCGCTCCGAGGGTTCAGACGGCGGTTTGGAGGGCGGGGGCGATTTCCTCGTCGGTGAGGTAACAGGCCGGGTCGCTGCCGAAGTAGTCGGCGTTGACGAAGGCGGCTCGTGTGCGGAAACCCCCGCCGCAGCGGTCGAACCAGTGGCAGTCGCCGCAGCGGCCGTGCATGCGGATTTTCCGCTCGGCGGGGGTCAGGGCGCCGAGGGAGCGGATCTCTTCGAGCACCGCGGCGGAGGGTTCGTGTTCGGCGCTCCAGATTTTGGAAAAGGGGACCTGCTTGACGTTCCCGAGCTGGACGTCCTGCCAGAACTGATCGGGGTGGACGTTGCCCTGGGTGTCGATGTTGGCGATCCCCCGCCCCGAGCTGTTGGCGCCGCCCCCGTTCCATCCCAGGAGCTGCTCGGCTTGCGCGAGATTCGGGTGATTCTCACGCCGCATGCGGACGAGGAGATAAGCTCCATCCGCGGGCTGGGTCACGGTGAGGAGTTCGCGGTTCAAGCCGCGTTGGTTCCAGTCCTCGACCTTGGCGATGAGCGTGTCGATGGCCTTGCGGGATTCGACGGCATCAAGGAGCTGCATTTTCCCGCCGCGACCGGCCGGGACGAGGTGGTAGAAGCAAACGCGCTGGATTTCCTCCTGCTCGATGAAGTCGAGGATGGCCTCGATGTTCTGGACGTTGTGACGGGTGAGCGTGAGGCGCAGGCCGGTTTTCTGGCCGACTTCGTGGCAGTTGCGGAAGCCGCGGACGGCGGCCTTGAAGGCACCTTCCTTCCCGCGGAACTGGTCGTGGACCTCGCCGATGCCGTCGAGCGAGATGCCGACGTAGGCGACGTTGGCGGCCTTGAGCGCGGCGGCCTTTTCAGGGGTGATCAGCGTGCCGTTGGTGGAAATGGTGAGCTTCAGGCCCGAGTCGGAGGCGAGGTTGACGAGATCGAGGAAGCGCGGGTGGATGGTCGGCTCACCGCCGGAAAGCAGTAGCGATGGGATCTGATAGGCGGCCAAGTCGGCGACGACGGCTTTCATCTGCTCCCAATCGAGCTCGCCGGGATACTGGGTGGCCATCGAGTCGGAGTAGCAGTGGACGCAGCGCAGGTTGCAGGTGCGGGTGATGTTCCAGACCACGATCGGCTTGCGTTCGCGGGCGGCGCCGGGGGCTTGGTGGCCGTGGCCGTAGCGGAGGTTGTCGGCCGGTTGGGCCTGGCCGGTCCAGAGTCGGGTGAGGTTGATCATGGCTTTGCTGTCGGTTGGTAAAGGCAGGAAGGATCCTCGGCGAAGGGGTCGCCGGTGACGCCGTAGGCGCGGGAGCGGGAGCCGCCGCAGATCTTGCGGAACTCGCAGCGGCCGCACTTGCCGCCGAGCGCGTCGTTGTCGCGCAGGCTGACGAAAAGCGGATGCTGCCGGTAAATCTCGGCCGGATGGGTGAGGCGGACGTTTCCGCAGACCATCGGCAGGAAGCCGCTGGGGCTGACCTCGCCGGTGTGGGAAATGAACATCACGCCGCGGCCATCGCGGATGCCGAGTGGCGAGCGCATGCCCTGGCGGCCCTTGTCGCCGCCTTTTCCCCGCTGGGCGAGCACGCGACGGAAGTGGTGGCCCTCGGTGGTCTTGATCGCAAAAGGCGCGGTGCCGACGAGGTCGGCCATCTGCTCGAAGATCCGCTCGATGTCCTGCGGGCTGGCCATTTCCTTGGCCCCGGCGCGGCCCGTCGGGACCAGCAGGAAGACGCTCCACATGGCGGGCTTGAGCTGGAACATGAGGTCGCGGAAGGCGTCGAACTCGGCCAGATTACCGCCCGTGAGCGTCGTGTTGATCTGGACGGAAAGCCCGGCCCGGTGGGCGCGATGGACGGCCTGGAGGGTGCGGTCGAAGGTGCCGGTGACGCCGCGGAAGGCATCGTGAGTGGCGGCGCTGGCGCCATCGAGGCTGAGCGAAATGCGGTCGATCCCCGCCTCGCGGATCTTGTGGAAATCCGTGTTCAGCAGCCGCGGCGTGCCGGAGGGGCTGAGGCCGACGCGGAGGCCGAGGTCGGAGCCGAGGCGGGCGAGTTCGAGCACATCGCGCCGCATCAGGGGATCGCCGCCGGTGAGGATGAGCATCGGCGGCCGCAGCTCGGCGAGCTGGTGCATCAGGCGGCGGGCCTCATCGGAGTCGAGCTCGTCGGGGTGCCGCTGCGGCTGGGCCTCGGCGCGGCAGTGGCGGCAAGCCAGCGCGCAAGCCCGGGTGACCTCCCAGAAGACGAGGAAGGGGCGATCGGCGAAGGGATCTCCAGAAGCGTCGTTTCCGAATGCAACCATGGCGCAGGGACGATGTCCCCGCGCCATGGAGAGCGACCACGCCCGGAGCGCGATCTACCGCGCATATCCTGCGCGGTTGGGAGCAAAAAATCAGAAGTTCTTCACGTCGTCCGAACCGGCGAACATGTCGGCCTTTTCCCCGTCCTTGCCATAGGACCAGATGACGTATTCCTGATAGCGCGGTTTGGCATCCGACCATTCGGCGAAGCCGTCCGTGTTGAGAATCTTGTCGTTCACCCCGCCGGTATCCTCGTCCTCGAAGGGAGGCGTGTTGACGGCGATCATGAGTTCCTTGCCCCACAGGTCGTAGATCTTGGCATTCTTGCGGTAAACGCCGTCCTTGGGCTGCTCGACGTAGTCAGGCTGGATGTAGGAGTTGTCCTTGTAGTTGAGTTCGCGGCCCGCGATGAAATCGCCGCTCGGATCTTCCGGTTCCGCGTTGTCATCGTGGCCGACCAGTGCTCCGAAGAGCATCTCCGTGCCGTTGTCTCCGTCCGGCACGCCATAGAGCACGTCGCGGCCCGAGTCCTTGTTGCGGTCCGGGATCGGTGGCGTGTGATAATCCACGGCAAACATTTCGATGCTGACCGAAAGGTCGCGCATCTGCTGCAACTGCTTGGCGTTCTGAGCTTTGGACAGGCCGCGCTTGGCCCCCATGAAAGCGAGGGCGGCGAGGGCGGCGATGATCACGATCACCACGAGCAGTTCAACAAGCGTGAAGCCGGGGCGGCGGCGGGAAGGAGGAATCATGTGGGTCTTGGGCCGTTTCATGAGGCTGGAGCCGACGCTACACGTCACCCCCGGTGCGTCCAGCCCCCATTCTCCCGCTG
Source organism: Haloferula sargassicola (assembly GCF_040362925.1). Classification (NCBI taxonomy): domain Bacteria; kingdom Pseudomonadati; phylum Verrucomicrobiota; class Verrucomicrobiia; order Verrucomicrobiales; family Verrucomicrobiaceae; genus Haloferula; species Haloferula sargassicola. The sequence goes on along the minus strand of NZ_BAABRI010000005.1, from coordinate 12,652 downwards.
TCACGTCGAAACATCCCCTGCAAAATCCGCGCGCCGAAGGTCAATATGACGGGGACGCGACGGTTTTTCGGCTGGTCAGCCCCCCTGCCCGCCCTAGATTTTCCTTCAGCACCTTCCCGCACGTTTTTCCGACATGAGCCTGCACGCCCAACTCAGCCCCGAAGCCCAGGCACGACTCCATGCCCAGAAGCGGAATTCAACGATTTCCTCAATCGTGATCTCGCTGTTGGTGGTCGTCCTGCTCGGCTTGATTCTCGCCTTCATTCTTCTTCCGCCTCTTCTCCGCGAGGTTCCGGTGATCGTCAGCTACCAGAGCAATTCGACCACCGAGGAAAAAATGGAGACCAAAAAGCTGACCAACAGCGTCCAGCGCAAGCCGTCCGCCCCCTCCTCGGCGATGTCCAAGGTGATCGCCGCCAACACCACCTCCCCGACCGCCGTGCCGGTGCCCGACATCGACGTCCCGGAGCCGTCCCTCGATTTCGGCAATGGCGATGATTTCGGCGACGGCTGGGGCTCCGGAGGCGATGGCGGGGGCGGAGGCTTCGGTTCGATCCCGGCAACCATGAAAAAGCGCTGTTCACCCGAGGATCGGATGCAGCGCCTCAAGGAGAGCGGCGGAACCCCTCAGTGCGAGGATGCCGTGGTCAAGGGACTCGACTGGCTCAAGAACACCCAGGCCTCGGACGGCTCGTGGGGCGGCAAATACCGCTCGGCGGACACCGGCTTCGCCGTGCTCGCCTTCCTCGGCCACTGTGAGACGCCGCTTTCCGAAAAGTATGGCGAAACCGTGCTCAAGGGCATCACCTGGCTGGTCGATCTGGGCATGAAGCAGAACGGCCGCCTCAACGTGAGCGGCGAGACCAACCCCTACCCCTACGAGCACGCCATCGCCACCTATGCGCTGGGCGAATCGACGACGTTCTGCCGCCAGCTCGGGATCAACATTCCCAACCTCGACGACGTCACCCAAAAGGCCGGACAATACATCCTCGACCACCAGCACAGCTCCGGCGGCTGGGACTACGGCTACCGGGTCGATGGCGACCGGGGCGGCGACCTCTCGGTTTCCGCCTGGCAGATCCAGGCCTTGAAGGCGTGCAAGCACACCGGGCTCGACTTCAAGAACATGAACAAGGCCGTCCGCGGCGCCCTGAGCTATGTGAAGGAATGCCAGGTGCGCGACGGGGGCTTCGGTTACCGGCCCTCCGAGAATAATTTCTCGCCCTCCGGCTACGCCTCGCTGACCGGTGCCGGCATGCTCGCCTATCAGATGTGGGGAAAACCCTCCGTCTCGGAGGTCCGCAACGGAGCCGGCTACATCCGCAAAAACTCCAAGTTCGACTACAACGGCGCCCGGGCCGACCTCTACGCCCACTACTATGAGAGCCAGGCGATGATCGCCCGCGGCGGTGAAGACTGGAAGATGTACAACAGCATGTTCCGCGATCAGGTGCTCGGCGGGCAGGAGGCCGATGGATCTTGGAAGCAACCGGGCCGGGGCACCATCGACGGTCACGCCGCGGAGCACTACGGGAACCGCCACTACCGGACCTGCCTCTGCATCCTGATGCTCGAATCCTACTACCGCTTCCTGCCGGCCACCGGCGAGGGTCACTGAGCCCTCGGCACGCCCGATTTCTCAGCACGGCTCCCCGACACGGGAGCCGTCTTTTTTTTCGACGAAATGCTGGAAGGAAAGCGTTCATATCGAACCGCGGAACAATTCATCGTTTGCCGGGATTTGCCCTAGCCAGCCGGGAAAATCCGGCCTACCTCCCCCATCAGCCATGAGCGCGAGCCAACTCGATCAACTGAAGCAATTTACGACCGTCGTCGCCGACACCGGCGACTTCGAATCCATGAAGGTCTACAAACCGCAGGACGCGACCACCAACCCTTCGCTGATCCTTCAGGCGGCAGGCAAGGAGGAATACCGCCACCTGGTGGAGAAGGCCGTTTCCGAACTGAAGGACGGCGGACTCTCCGGCGACGAGCTGGTGGAGGCCATCATCGACCGCATCCTCATCCTCTTCGGCCTGGAGATTCTCAAGATCGTGCCCGGCCGCGTCTCGACCGAGACCGACGCCCGCCTGTCCTTCGACACCGAGGGCACCATCGACAAGGCCCGCGAGCTCATCGCGGGCTACGAAAAGGAAGGCATTTCCCGCGACCGCATCCTGATCAAGATCGCCTCCACCTGGGAGGGCATCCGCGCCGCCGAGATCCTTGAAAAGGAAGGCATTCACTGCAATCTCACCCTGCTGTTCTCCTTTTGTCAGGCCGTGGCCTGCGCCGAAGCCGGCGTGCAGCTCATCTCTCCCTTCGTCGGCCGCATTCTTGATTGGTACAAGGCCTCCACCGGCAAGGACTACCAAGGCGAGGAAGACCCGGGCGTGCAGTCGGTGCGCGAGATCTACACTTACTACAAGAAATTCGGCTACAAGACCGAAGTCATGGGCGCCTCCTTCCGGAACACGGGCGAAATCCTCTGCCTGGCGGGTTGCGACCTGCTCACCATCAGCCCGAAACTGCTCCAGGAACTCAACGATTCCACCGACACCGTCGAGCGCGCGCTGTCGCCGGATGGCTCGAAGGATGCCGACCTCGAGAAGGTCAGCTACGACGAGAAGACCTTCCGCCTCGCGCTGAACGAGGACGCGATGGCGACCGAGAAGCTCGCTCAAGGCATCCGGTCGTTCGCCGCGGACATCGTGAAGCTCGAGGAGCTGGTGAAATCGATGCTGTGATCCGGAAGCACACGGATTTTCGCGAAAGCCGCCGCCTCACCGCGGCGGCTTTTTGCATTTCAATCCGGCCATATCCCGGCACAGTCCCCGCCATGCGATTCCTGCTGCTGGTGTTGCCCTTCCTGCTGGTCACGGCCCTGCCCTCGATGGCGGGCGGCCGGCGCAGTCACGACTCGTCGATCGTCTTCCACATGGAAACCGATCCCGGCGCGAACCCGAAGATGGTCTTCTCGCAGTTCGTGGCCGGCGAGGAGCGCGTGTTCAGCCGCGTGCCTGAAATCGGCACCTCCGACATCGCCGCCTTCAATCCCTTTCCCTCGAAGGACGGCGCCACCTATGGCGTGGTGATCCGGCTGAAGGCGGGGTCGAAGAATCGCCTCGCCGCCATCACGGCCGCCAACATCAACCGCTGGCTGGTCGCCCGCGTCAACGGCCGCGTGGTCGATGCGGTCATCATCGACCGCCAGATCGACGATGGCGAACTGGTCATCTGGAAAGGTCTTTCCAACGCCGAGATCAAGCAACTCGACGAGGAATATCCCCGCCTCGGCGAAAAGAAGCCGCGCGGCAAATCATGAGTCCCGCCATGCTCCGAACCGTCCTGCTTTTCATCCTCGCCTTCGCCTCCTGGTGCCCGGCGCAGACGCACTACGACCTGCCCACCGCCAACGATCACCTGTTCCGCAACGAGCCGGACAAGTTCTACATGTGGGTCGACCGCACCTTCGAGGGCGAGACCACCCGGCCGTGGGAGGGCGGAGCCTGGGGGCTCGTCCGCAATCCGGTGCGGGTCGATGACCAGGTCTACATGCTGCGTTTCCACGAAGGCATCGACATCGCCCCGGTCAAGCGCGACAAGGCCGGCAATCCGCTGGATCTCGTGATGGCCATCGCCGACGGCACCGTGGTCCACGTCTCCGACGTGCCGGGCCACTCGAACTACGGGCGCTACATCGTCATCGGCCATCCGGTCACCCCGCAGGGCCACGCCGTTTACAGCCTCTACGCCCACCTCGCGAAAGCTACGGTCAAAGTCGGAGACCCCGTCACCAAGGGCAGCGTCATTGGCCAGATGGGCTACACCGGCGTCGGCATCAACCGCACCCGCGCCCACACCCACCTCGAACTCGGGCTGATGATGAGCGACCAGTTCGAGGGTTGGTTCCGCCGCTACTGCGGGGGCACGAATTTCCACGGCAACTACAACGGACTGAACCTGATCGGCATGGACGTGGCCAAGTTCCTCAAGGCGCACCACGAGAATCCGGCCCTGACCATCCCCACCTTCGTCCGCAGCGAACCCGCCTACTTCAAGGTCACCGTCCCACGGAAGGGCACCCTGGATTTCGCCGAGCGGAACCCGTGGCTGGCCTACGGCAGCCTCACCGCCGACGGTCCTTCCTGGGAAATCTCCTTCACCGCGCTCGGCCTGCCCACCGGCATCGCCGTCAGCCAGCGCAAAGTCGACAAGCCGATCGTCTCCGCGGTGCGCGATTCGCAGGAGCCGCACCGCTACGCCACCCGCGGATTGCTGACCGGAAAAGGCAGCTCCGCGACGCTCGCCAGCAACGGCCGCAAACTCGTCGATCTCGTCACCGGCAACTTCTAAGCCCCGACTTCCCCTTCATGGACCAGACCCTCGCCCACCTCGAATCACTCGGCTACACCCTGCCCGAAGTCCCCGCCCCCGTCGCCGCCTACGTCAATTGCGTCCGCAGCGGCAACCTGCTCTTCCTTTCCGGCGGCCTGCCCATCAATGGCGACCGCAAGGTGATCGGCAAGGTCCCCACCGACGTGTCGCCCGAAGAGGCCGCCGAGGGCGCGAAAATCATCATGCTCAACCGGCTGGCCGTCATCCGCGACGAAATCGGCTCGCTCGACAAGGTCACGCGCATCGTCGCGCTGAACGGCTTCGTCAACTCCGAGCCCGACTTCCACGGCCACCCGCAGGTCGTCAACGGCGCCTCCGAGTTCCTGCTCGAAGTCTTTGGCGATCGCGGCAAGCACAGCCGCACCGCCCTCGGCGCCGCCGCCCTGCCGCTGAACGTCGCCGTCGAGATCAACATGATCGTCGAGGTCGGGTGATCGACGCCCACAACCACCTCCACCAGCTCGCCGATCCCGCCGCGGTCGTCGCGGAAATGAAGGCCGCCGGGGTCTCGGCCTGCATCGTCAACGGCACCTCGGAAGCCGACTGGCCGCAGGTGGCCGACCTCGCCGACGCCCACCCCGGCTTCGTGGTGCCGGCCTTCGGACTGCATCCGTGGTACGTGAAGCACCGTACTTCGGACTGGCTCGAGGTCCTTCGCTCGCTGCTCGAGCACCACCCGCAGGCCTCCATCGGCGAATGCGGTGTGGACGGCTGGATCGATGACGTCCCGCTCGACGACCAGATGGAAGTCTTCCTGCCCCAGCTCGCCCTCGCCCGCGAGCGCGACCTGCCGATCACCATCCATGCCCTCAAGGCTTGGGAGGCGCTCCACGAGGCCTTGAAAACCGAGCCACCGCCGCAGCGCGGATTTCTCCTCCACTCCTTCGGCGGCTCCCCCCAGCAGGCGGAGCAGTTCGCGAAAAAGGGTGCCCGCTTTTCGTTTTCCGGCCATTTCCTCCACGATAGGAAGGCCAAGGTGCTGGAAAGCTACCGCCACGTCCCGGCCGACCGGCTTCTGCTGGAAACCGACGCCCCCTCGATGCGCCCGCCGCAGCGATGGATCACCCACCCGCTCCCCGGCGACCGCAACCATCCCGCCAACCTGCCGGCGATCGCCAGCGGTCTGGCTGAAGCGCTGCAGCAGCCCTGCGATGAGCTCACCGAACTCTGCGACGCCAATGCCCGCAGCTTCTTCGGGCTGCCGCGGGATTCCGGTTGACCCTGCCGGGGACCGGTGATGATTGAGGTCTCACATCCTCACCCCAAGATTCTCGCGACCATGCGCATCGCCATCCTTTCCCGGGCTCCCCACTGCTACTCCACCCTGCGGCTGCACGAGGCCGCCGAATCCAAGGGGCATGAGGTGGAAATCCTCGACCCCACCCGCCTCGTCATCGACCTCAACCACGGCGAGCCCGACCTGATCTACAACGGCGAGCCGGTGCCGATCCCCGATGCCATCCTGCCCCGCATCGGCACCTCCATCACCCGCTACGGCACCTCGGTCGTCCGCCAGTTCGAGCAGATGGACGTGTTCACGCCGAACACCGCGGCCGGCATCGGCAATTCCCGCGACAAGCTGCGCTCGCTGCAGATCCTTTCCCGCCACGATGTCGGCATCCCGACCACCGCCTACGTCTATGACAAACGCGACGTGCAAGCCGCGCTCGAGCGCGTCGGCGGCGCGCCGGTGATCATCAAGCTCATCGAGGGCACCCAGGGCGTCGGCGTCATCCTCGCCGACAAGATCGAAATCGCGAAGGCCATCATCGAAACGCTCCACTCGACCCACCAGAACGTGCTGCTCCAGAAGTTCGTCGCCGAAAGCAAGGGCAAGGACGTCCGCGCCTTCGTCATTGGCGACCGCGTCGTGGCCGCCATCCGCCGCACCGCCCAAGGCCAGGAATTCCGCAGCAACGTCCACCGCGGCGGCATCGCCGAAAGCATTCAGCTCGAGCCCGCCTACGAGGAGGCCGCCGTGCGTGCCGCCCAGATCCTGGGCCTGCACGTCTGCGGCGTGGACATGCTGGAAAGCGCCACCGGCCCGCAGATCATGGAGGTCAATTCGTCCCCCGGTCTGGAGGGCATCGAGGGCGCCACCGAGCTCGACATCGCCGGCGCGATCGTCGATTACATCGCCGATCAGGTGAAGTTTCCGGAAATCGACATCCGCCAGCGCCTCACGGTCAGCCGGGGTTACGGCGTGGCCGACATCCACATCCCCGAAGGCAGCCAGTTTGTCGGCAAGACCCTCGACGAAACCGGCTTGCGGGACCTCGACGTGGTGGTCCTGACGCTTCGCCGGGGCGGCACCGTGATTTCCAACCCCAAGGGCAAACGCGTGCTCCAGGCCGAGGACTCGCTGCTCTGCTACGGGAAATCCAGCCAGATGAAGGAACTCATCGGCGATCGGCCGAAACGCCAGCGCCGCATCAAACCGCTGCCGACCACGCCCGTCACCGAGGGCACCACCACATGAATCCGCGCCACAGTCCGGCCCCCAAGTTCGTCCGCAAGTCGATCGCCCACTGGGGCGACCGGACGATCGAGCCCGGCCAGCGGCGACAGCTTCGGCTGGAGGCCGGGGAAAGCTTCAGCGGCACTCAGGTAAAGCTGCCCGTGCTCGTCTGGCGCGGTCCGCAGCCCGGCCCGGTGGTCGGCATCACCGCCGCCATCCATGGCGATGAAATCAACGGCACCGGCGCGGTCCTGCGCCTGATCCAGGAGCGCCCGCTGATCCCCGTCCACGGCTCGCTGCTGCTGGTGCCCGTGGTCAACATCCTCGGCTACGAGCGCCACAGCCGCTACACGCCCGATCGTCGCGATCTCAACCGCTCGTTCCCCGGCAATGCCGCCGGCTCGCTCTCCGCCCGCCAAGCGCGGCTCGTCTTCGACGAAATCATTTCCCGCTGCGACTACATCATCGACCTCCACACCGCCGCCGTCCGACGCACGAATTTCCCCAACGTTCGCGCCGATGTCGCCCGCCCCGAGGTCGAGCGCCTTGCCCGCGCCTTCGGCTGCGAAGTCGTCGTCAACGGCGTCGGCCCCGATGGCTCGCTGCGCCGCAGCGCCTGCGAGCACGGCGTGCCCACAATCGTGATCGAAGCCGGCGAGCCGTGGAAAGTGGAGCCCAGCGTGCAGGAACTCACCCTGCGCGGGATCGCCAACGTGCTTTCCGAGCTGGGCGTCGTCGATACCTGTCCGCTGCCTCCTCCCCATCAGGTGATCGTTGAGGAAACGCGCTGGGTGCGTGCGGGTTGCGGCGGTTTTTTACAGTTTCACGTGAAGCCCGGCGATACCGTCACCGCCGGCCAGGCCCTGGCCACCAACAGCGGACTTCTCGGGCGCCAGCAGGAGATCATCCTGAGCCCGCATGATGGCCTCGTGCTCGGCATGACCACCATGCCCGCCGTGGTGCCCGGCGACCCGGTCGTTCACATCGCCCTGCCCTCCACCGGCCGCCAGTTTCGACAGGTCGAGAAGGGCATTGCCTCGCTCCAGGGCGACGCCATCGAAAGCCAGGTCCGCGAGCACCTGGCCACCAGCTTCACCGTGGTTCACGTCGACGAGGAAACATGAAGACCCCGAAAGTCATCGGCTGGCGCGAATGGGTGGAACTCCCCGACTGGGGCCTGACCCTGCGTGCCAAGGCGGACACCGGCGCCCGGTCCAGCGCGATCGATTGCGCGGAAATCGAGCACCTGCCCAATCACCGCGTCCGTTTCACCCTGCGGCTCGACCGCAAGGGCCGGCGGGTGGTGACGCTCGAGGAACCGATCGCCGACATCAAAGTGGTCCGCAGCAGCACCGGCCACGCGCACGAGCGAATTTTCGTGGAAACGACCCTCGCCCTCGCCGGCAGGAAAAAAACGATCCTGGTCAGCCTCGTCTGCCGCCGGCGCATGATCCACCGAATGCTCCTCGGCCGCACCTCGCTGGGACCCGAATTCATCGTCGATAGCTCCGTCGACCACTGGGCTACGCCCAAAAAGAAGCTCGCCCGCCCTTCCAAGCGCCCGAAGGACTGACGGCCACCCAAAGGCCGGCGCCATGGGCTGCCGGGCTAGGCGCTGGAGGCCGACCTCAACCCAAGCGTCACCTCAGGTCCCTCCCTGCCTCCCTTTTCCGAATCCCCGGCCGACCGACGATCCGAGCCCTCACCGCGCTTCCCGTCCTAAGCCGATCTCCGACCTCACTCATTCAGCACCGCGTCCGCCGTGACTTCGGCAAAGGTGCCCACTGCTCCCACGTAATGGATCGTGCGTTCGCCGCCCAGCACATAGGCCAGGGGCCAGCTGCCGACCCGATACACCTTGCCCAGCTCATTGTTCGGATCGGAAAAATTCGGCCAGTCCACGCGCCCCTCGGCCTGCATCTGGCGCAGCGTTTCCCGCGGATCGCTGTTCACGCCCACCACTTCAAATGGCTGGTCCTTGAAGCGCGCATCGCGCCGCAACGCCGACACCCACTTCAGCAGCTCGCTCTCGCCGCCCAGCTTGGTGTTCCAGAAAACCAGCATCACCACCTTGCCCTCGAAGTCGGAGAGCTTCATCGGCCGCCCCCCGGAATCCACGCCATCCAGATCGGGCGCCTTGGTGCCCTTGCTAAGATTCATGATGATGTAGAGCTCCTCGTCCGCGAGCTTCGCCACCGTGGTCTGATCGAGCTTCACATCGGCGGCATCAATGATTGCCCGCCGCAGCATCGTCAGCCGCTCGCGCATCACGTGACCTTCGTCGCCCAGCCCCTTGGCCACCATCGCCACGCCCAGGGCCGCGGTTCCCGCCACTTTCTTGTCCGGGTTTTCCTTCTGGATCCGGCGCAGCAGGTTGAGCGCCTGCTGGTCACCCGCCGCCACCAGCGCCATGCACATGGGGGCCAGGTTCGGGCTCTTCACGTGGTTCTGAGCCACCGCAGCCTCCACGGTTGCGATTTCATCGCGAAAAAGGGGCTTCGCCACTCCCACCTCATCCACCTCGATCAACGGAGCCGCGAGCCGCATGAACCACGCCGCGGGCTCGATGGCCCATTCCTGCGCCAGATCCCCCCGGATCACCGTCCACATCCGTCCCGCCGCCTCCTTGGGCGATGGACGCTCGATCGCCTCCCGATCCTCCGTCGTCTTGGCCAGCTTGAGCTTGAGCCCATAGGCCTCCATCGACTTCTCATACGCCGTCCGCACGCTGGCCGCCTGCTGCGGAGATCCGGCCAGGGCAGGAGAAAGCAGTGCCAGAAGGGAAACCAAGATCATCGAGCGCATCCGCATGGCCTCAGACCCTAGTCGCCTCCCGCCGCCTGACAAGCCCCGGGCCTTGCCCGTCTCTGGGAGGCAAAGGAAGCCGGTGGAATTCTTCAAGCTCAGGCATACCCGGGCGCTCCCTCGCTTTGGACCAAACCCATCGATAGGACTCCCTCTGCGATCGGCCGGAGGATTGCGGGGCGAGTCGATGGCCGTGGCCGCACTCCTTGGAGGAGAGTTGTCCACGAGGATCCGACGCGAGAATGGGCCCGGACAATGCTCGTCGGAGCAACGCGTTGCCTGGAGCAACTCTCCGGAGGCCGAACCGATCGGCACCGGCTTCGGATCCATTTTCACCGTTCAAGGATCACGTCCATGGCCATCGAGCAGCTCCTCAGTCAGGCACCCGGTCTGCGTTCGTTCTGGAAGATCGCGTCCGTCGACCTCGATCAGATCGTCCCGTAGCGGAAACCCCGCTCCACCGGCGACTCGCACCTCTCCCGGCGCGGGCGAATCCCGGAGCGATTCGCCCCGCGGCCCCCGCGGAGGTCGTCAAACGGCCATCCGCCCCCGCCCGATCACGGCAAGTCGTTGACCCACAGACGCGGATTGAACCCGCAAGAGCGATAGCCATACCGCCCATCCAACCCGCCTGGGCCCGTTCAACAACCGATAGCTTCGGGGCTACCGCCCGAAGCTATCTTTGGGGTTCGCTTAGTTTGGTGTTCTGCTGTAGGTAGCTGAGAAGGTATCCGAACTTGCCCTTGGCGTCCAGATCTCGCTCAGGCGAAACGTCCTCTAGAAGCCGGACCAAATCGCAATTTCCAACAACCGCAGCCAGCGAGCAGTAGTCCCGATACTCTCTTCGATTCTTTCCCCCCGCGACATTCCAGATCACGTTCCGAAGTCGCTTACGATCCCGCTCGGTAAGCTGCGCTGCCTTGAGTCCTCGGATGAGACGCTCCTTGAGGTATCCTGATCGAAAATACCAAGGGTCGACCTCCAGAAAGAGAATCGCTTCATCAATCGCTTGGCGGTCGGAACCGCGCAAATCTGCCAAGAACTCATCCTCCCAAAGCCGATCAGTTGCGTAGCGTTGAGCATGCCATGCCGAGGCTGCATCCTCCCATGCTTTCCACGCCTTCGGCCCATGATTGCGGCAGGCGCAAGTCGAATGGATCGCCTTGTGATGCGCGTTCTCGATGCGCTCGACTTCCGCTATGGCCTCACGGGTGAGCATATTTCTGAAGCGATTGAGGTAGGGACGCCGGTCATCCGGCGCCCCCCTCGCAGATCCCGGCGTGCGGAACTACCGCACCGGGCTCCTCGGATGGACGCGCTTCGATTCCGCCACGCCGTTGGTTTCTGTTTCTGACTTCGTCGTTTACTCATGCTCTCCCGGTTTGTCGAGCCTCCCGCCAGCTTCAGGGCCATGGGGTTTCCAAGATCTTCGGCCGCGGCATCTTCCACCGCTCCCATGCCTCGGCAAACTCCTGCGCGGCTGGCTGCGGCGGTTCCACCATTTGAAGGCCAAGCGCCGGACGTGATGCAGCAGTTGCCACAGACGCACCGAGTTCCCGATCACTCCGAAGTAGCGGCTCGGTCACCACCTCCCCGCACGCGCTGGAGCGCGCCGTGCGCTGCATCGCGAAATCACAAGGCCGCAAGCTCTCCGACCTCCACGTCTGTTACGAGGCCAGCGGCTGCGGCTTCTGGATTGCCCGCAGGCTCCGGCAGATGGGCGTGCGTTGCGAGGTCATCGCCCCCTCGCTCATCCCCACGCGCTCCGGCGATCGCGTGAAAACCGACAAGCGCGACGCCGCCAAGCTCGCCCGCTCGCTGCGCGCCAATGACCTCGTCGCCGTCCCTATCCCCGACGCGCTCGACGAAGCCATCCGCGACCTCTGCCGGGCGCGCACCGACGCCGTCGACGATCTCCGCCGCGCCAAGACAAGCCTGCTCGCGCTGCTCCGCCGCCTCGGCTACCGCTATGACGGCAAGACCCACTGGACCCAGGCCCACCGCAACTACCTTCGCGGGCTCAAGCTCCCCGATGCCGCCCACCACCGATCCGAACCACCGTGCGGCCATGCCCCTCATCCTCCCCAGCTTCACCCAAGCACCGCCGCAAGCCGTGCCGTGGGAACGTGCGGCTGCGAACGACGGCTTTCACCGTAAAAGCGCCCATGCTTCGCCCCGTTTCCGGAAACCCCGCTTCACCGGCGGCTCGCACCTCTCCCGGCGCGAGCGAATCCCGGAGCGATTCGCCCCGCGGCCCCCGCGGAGGTCGTCAAACGGCCATCCGCCGCCGCCCGATCACGGCAAGTCGTTGACCTACCGACGTGGATTGAAACCGCAAGAGCGATAGCCCCACCGCCCGCCCAACCCGCCTGGGCCCGTTCAACAACCGATAGCTTCGGGGCTACCGCCCGAAGCTATCTTTGGGGTTCGGCTTTTGGTTGGTCGTATGGAGCGTCACGATTCGGGAAGCGAGCTGGCTGAATCCAAAGCGGATTCAGTGGTCGATGCCACTCGCGAAAAGTCGCGCCACGGGAATGGCAAAACGAAACAACCCTATCCCTGCGCCAGCGATCACAATGGGAAAAAGAACTCCCGACGTCGGGGCCCGTGAAAGCAAGAGCAAGATCGCCAGCAGGCAGGAATGCAGGATGAACCCCAATGAGATCAGCCGTACAATTAGGGCCGTAACCTTCTCGTATGTATTCATGTAGTTGTGGTGATAAACTTGGTCTTCGATTTCCTGCCGAACGTCAGAGTCTAGGCAACCCACTACGGGAGCCGCACTCCGATACACTGGAAAGGTTGCTAATTACGATCAAAATCCGACTCGAAGCGGGTAGTGGGGTTGCCTACGACGCCTTGTTGAACAGAGCCGCTGCGCGGCGACTCCGCGCTGCGGCGTTGAAAGGGTTGAAGCGATCTGTCAGGCTTGTTCCTGCTATGAAAAAAAGATGACGCGATCACTTCAGCCGCTTGGTATCAGGATTT